>JAFGIZ010000100.1 GCA_016929365.1 Lentisphaerota bacterium | reverse complement strand
CCCTGCCGCCCAACTGGGCGTCGGACATGGAAAGCCGCTCGGAGTATATCCAATTCATGCACTGGTACTTCAATGCCGGCGGCGTCCCCGAGGAAACCGTCCTCAAGCTGATCCGCGTCTACCTGGCCATGTGCAAGAACGTGGACCTGCAGCTCAACCGCGTCCTGGACCGCCTCGACGCCATGGGCGAGCTGGAAAATACGCTGATCATCTACACGTCCGATCACGGCGACTTTAACGGCGAGCATCAGCTCATCCAGAAGTTCAACAGCGCCTACGACGGCTGCGCCCGCGTCCCGCTGCTCATCAGCTATCCGGGCCACGGCCCCGCCGGCCGCGTCTGCCCGGACCCGGTCAACCTCGCGGACCTGCCGTCCACGCTCTGCGAGATCCTGGGCTGGGAGCGCTTCGCAGAAGACCAGGGCCGCTCCCTGGCCGACATGGTGCTGGCCGACAGCTATACACCGCGGGACTGCACGATTATCGAAAGCGGCATTCCGGGCGAATCCCTGACCCGCGCGGATATCCGGAATTTCCCGGAGCACCGTTACGACCGGACTCCCGTCGGCCGCTGGTGCTACGATCCGCCCCACCGCTTCGGCGGCAAGGTCTACGCGGTCCGTTCACGGGATTACAAGCTGATCGTCCGGCAGGACCAGGCCCACGAATTCTTCGACATGCGGAACGACCCGTGGGAAACCCGCAACGCCGCGGCCGAACCCGGACGGCAAGCGGAGGTGCTGCGGCACTATCAATACCTGGCGCAGCATCTGACCCGCATTGCCCACGGCCGCCCGGACGTGATCATCGCGAAGCAGGATGCCTGGTACCGGGCCGGCGGCGATAAGACCTGGCAGGAATCCCTCCCCCCCGACATGCGGTAGACCCCTCAGTCTGCGGTCCGCAGTCTGCCGTCTGCCGTCTCCGGCCTACATCCCGTACAACGACTTCAACAACTCCACCAGGTAGGCGTAATGCTCGAACGGCACGTCGGGCGGAACCCCGTGATCGCACATGGGAATGTAACCGCCCCCCTCGATGACCGGCCGAAGCCGTTCCAGCTCAGCCTTGATCGCCGGCTTGGACGACGCCAGGATCCGCTTGTCGAACCCCCCGATCATGCCCAGCGTCCCGCCGTACTCCCGGCGCAACGCCGCCACGTCCATCCCCGCCGCCACCTCGCAGGGCGTCATGACGTTGATGCCGCACTCCAGCCAGAGCGGAATCAACTCCCGGATATTGCCGTCGCTGTCCATGACGTGCACGTCGATCCCCGCCGGCCCGGTAAGCGCCGTCACGCGCCGGTAATACGGCGTCATGAATTCCTTGAACATCGACGGCGAGATCAGGCTGGCGGTCTTGTAGGCCATGTCCTCGTGATACCCCATCATGTCCAGCGTGAATTCCGGCAACACCGTGCGCAGCGTCTGCTCGCACAGCGTGCAGAGCAGATCGTTAACCGCGTGAATGAACTCCGGATGATCGAAGTAGGCCGTCATCAACGCGGCCGTGCCCATGTGCTCGTTCAGAAAAGCGAAGTACATGCCCCCGTTGGCAAATACCAGATTGCCCGCGGCCCGATCGCGCTCGGCGCCGGCCTGCCAGCCGGGATCGATCCGGCCCGGGGTGTTCCAATCCAGTTTCTCGCGCAGCCAGCCCAGCGATTCCGGCCCCTTGACGGGATATGCGAGGTGTTCCGGCATGGACGCCTCGTCCTTGAAATTCCGCACCTTGACGCCGTGTTTGTCGATCTTGACGATGTACTCGTCCGCGCTCTCGAGCACCACCTCCTCGAACGGCGGCCACAGCAGCGTATCGATCCCGACGTGCCGGCGCGGGGTCGGCTCCAGGCCGAAGTACTCCGGCAGATCCACGCCCGTGGGCAGTCCCTGCTGCTCCCACAGGGTACGGGTATACGGCCAGGGATTCCCGGCGCCCGAAAGCGGAGGGTGGTCCACGGTCTCGAAGCGCAAGGTCTTGAGAAAACGCTCGCGGTTAGTCACCGGGCAGCACCGCTTCCGGCCCCTCCGGCAGCAGGCCCGCGCCGGCCGCGGCGGCGACGGGATAGACATGCGGATCGATGGACACGGCCGCTTGGTAGGCCTCGCGGACATGCGGGGCAAACGCTTCGAGGCGGTCCGCTTCGACCAGCGCGACCATGCACCCGCCGAAGCCCGCGCCGGCCTGCCGCGCGCCGATTACGCCCGGCGCGTTCAGCATGGCGTCTTCCAGCGCGGCCATCTCGGGGGACACAATCTCGTACAGGTCGCGCGCGCCCGCATAAGAGCCGTCCATCAGCGCGCGGATGCGTTTCCGGTCGCCCGCCGACAGCGCCTCCGCCAGCCGCGTGACGCGGTCGTTTTCCTCGATCACGAACCGGCAGCGCTTCGCCACGACGTCCGGCAGCGCCCCGGCCCCGGCATCAAACTGTTCCAGGGTCACGTCGCGCAATGCCGTGATATCGGGATAGGCACGCTTCAACAGCCGCACGCCTTCCTCGCATTGGCCGCGCCGTTCGCCGTATTCCGATCCGGTCAGTTTCCGTTCCGCCCGCGTATCGCAGATCACCGCGTGAATCCCGTCCGCCAGCGGCGCCGGCCGGCTGGTCAGCGCGCGGCAGTCCAGGAGCAGCACGCAGCCCGCCTCCCCCATGATGGAGCTGTACTGGTCCAGCACGCCGCAGTTCATGCCGACGAATGCCGTTTCGCTTTTCTGACACAGCAGGGCCAGGCGCACGGGGTCGACGGTCCAGCCCCCCAGCTCGCGGAACAAGACGGCCGCGGCGCATTCCAGCGCGGCCGAAGAGCTGAGGCCGCTGCCGATCGGCACCGTGCTCTGGATCACCGCGTCGCAACCGGTCAGGGCATAGCCCGCCTCCTGCAGAACCGCCGCCACGCCGCGGACGTATTCGCACCAGGGCGTGTCCGGGTCGTGCGCGATCGTGTCCAGGTCGAACGCCGCGCCGGCGCCGACGTCCATGGCGTACACCTGCACGCGCCGGTCGTCGCGGGGCGCCGCGGCAATGCGGGTGTCGCGGTCGATCGCCATGGTCAGCACGCAACCCTCGTTGTAATCCGTGTGGCTGCCCATCAGGTCCACGCGTCCCGGGGCGCGCACCCACACCGCGGGGGCGCGTCCGTAACGGGTTTCGAACGTCTCGCGCATACGCGCGTTGCGGGATGTCGCCATCATAGTATCTCCTTCAGGCAGCACGCGTGAACACCTCGAGCAGCGCTTCCAAATTCTCCATCGGCGTGTCCTGCTGCAGCCGGTGCGAGGGCGCCGGGATATAGCCGGTTTCCCGTACGGCCAGGTCGCGGATGCAGGCCTCCGCGGCCTCGCGCACGGCTTCCGGCGTGCCGTGCGGAAGCACCGTCTGCGTCGAGATCCCGCCGTAGAACGCAAGCCGTCCGCCGAACGTCCGTGTCAGCCAGGCATGGTCCAACACCTCCGGTTGCACGGGATTCAGGGCGCTCAGCCCGATCTCCACCAGGTCGGGCACGATCTCCGCGATGTCGCCGTCGGAATGCATCAGCACCGGCAGCCCGGCGTCGCGGAACACCCCGAACATCCGGGCCAGGCGCGGTTTAATCAGCCCGCGCCACGTCTGCGGCGCGAAAAGCAGTCCTTTTTGTGCGCCGTAATCGTCGCCGAAATAGCCTCCGTCCACACCCAGCGCAACGAAACGCCGGGCCAGTTGCACCTGGATGTCCACAATGCGGTCCAGCAGCTCCTCGACAAACATCGGCTGTTCCACCAGGTCCATGAGAAAGCGCTCCAGCCCCCGCAGCGACCAGGCCCGTTCGAACAGGCAGAAGCCGAAGTTGGGGACGATAAACCCCGCGTCGCCGACGCGGGCGATGTCCTGCCGGGCCCGGTCGAACAGCCCCGGTGCGTCCGGGTCCGGCCAGGCGAAATCCGCGAGTGCCGCGTCGCCGGCCAGCGGCGAATCCGTCGGCAGATAGCCTTCCGATTCCGTGCTCCAGCCGACGTGCCAGCCGTCGTACACCGTTTTGCCGTCCGCGCTCCGAGACCGTTCGAAATCCGGTTCCACCCGGAACAAATGATTATCCAGGTGCTCGGGCAGCGCTTCCACGGAAACCCCGAAATGGGCGGCCATGGTTTCGCCCATCGTCCGGGTATAATTGATGTGCGTGGGGAGCCGGTCCACGGGTTCGTGGGCCAGCACGCGGCGCACGCGTTCCTTGCGGGTCAGTCTCATGTCACCCTCCGGCGTCCCGGGCCGCCGCTTCCGCCGCCGGTGGCCGTGCCGCATGGGCGCGCCAGGTCTCGCGCAGCAGCGCCGGGGTCAGCTCGGCAACGCCCTGCACGGTCAGATCGCCCCCCGCCGCCTGCGCGCCGATGGCCACGGCCGCCATTCCGGCGGCATGAATCGCCTGGATACCGCTTTCCGCGTCCTCCACGCCCAGGCAGCACGCCGGGGGCAGCTTCAGCCGTGCGGCGGAAAGCAGAAACACTTCGGGATCCGGTTTGCTTCGCGTCACGCAGGCGCCGCTGACCCAGGCGTCGATAAACGCGTGCAAACCGGTCCGCTCGAGAACCGTCGGCGCGTTTTTGCTGGCCGAAGCCACGGCCACGCGGATGCCCGCCTGCCGCAGCGCGTCGAGCAGTTCGCGTGCCCCGGGCAGCACGTCGTTTTCCGTCATCCGCTGCAGCAGCGCGACGTAGCGCCCGTTCTTGCGTTCGCACTGCTCCCGGAAGGCCGCGCCGTCCGGAAGGGGCGTCCCGGGGTTATTCCGGTAGATCGCGCGCAGGCTGTCCTCCCGCGAGATGCCGCGCAGCTGGTGGTTGATCTCGCGGTCGAACACCAGTCCCAGCTCGTCGGCCAGCGACTTCCAGGCCCGGTAATGAAAGTCGTCCGTCGTGACCAGAACCCCGTCCAGGTCGAAAACGACGCCTCTAAGGCCGTGCTCCGCCGCGTCATCCGCCCCGGGGGCCTCCTGATCTGCAGGTACGCGTGACATCCCTGTTGGATAACGGTTTTCGGGGCCGCGGACAAGGCCTTTCGCACGTCCGGCACATTCTGACGAAGACGCTATCGCGGTGCGATCAAAATGCGACAAGTCCGTGCGATCAAAATGCGACTTCTGACTGATGGCATGTAAGTTGGCACGGTAGTT
>JAFGIZ010000099.1 GCA_016929365.1 Lentisphaerota bacterium | reverse complement strand
GGCGGCTGCACTACCGCGTGGAAGACTTTTTCGATCGAACGGTGCAACAGGGGACCCTGCCGGTCGCGGCGGGCCCCGGGGAAACGGTCTCGATTCCGGTCAGTGTGCGCACACAGGGCCTGGGCATCTTCAAGGTGTCGTTGTCCCTGGCGGGGGCCGATCACCGCGAGATCGCGAGCGAGGCCTTGACGCTGCTCCGCACGGAGAGGGGCCCGGGCAGCGACGCCATCGCCGTCACCACGGCCGGGATGTCAGATTCGGACAACCGGGTCAATGCGCCCCGCTGTTTGGCGCAACTGGGTTTCGTCCAGATGCGGCTCTATAACATCGGATCGTGGCGGGGCTTTATACCCGAAGAAGGCGACTGGATCTCCCACGCGCCCTGCCTGGAAAAGTTCCTCGGCGGCACGCCGCTGCGCGTCCTGATCAATTTCAGCAACTCGCCGGACTGGGTCGCCCCCCATAAGTTCCGGTATCCGGTCGAAGCCGTCGATCTGTTTACGAATTACGCGCACCGGGCCGCGGCGGACATGCGGCCCTGGCTGTCGGCCGTCTCTTTCGCCAACGAACCGAACGCCCATTTCCATGGCGACGCCGACAACTACACGGTCTATCAGCGCGCCCTGTACGACGCGATCAAGGCCGCGGCGCCGGAGGTCGACGTGGCGGGCGTCCAGGTCGGTTCCGGGTCCCTCGGCGGCCATGTCAATTACGTGTGGGATCTGTTCGAAACGGGAGGCGAAGAACTGGCGGGGGCGATGGACGTCCTGGCCATCCAGACGCACCTGTTGATGCCCTTCGAACACACCGGCTGGCCCGGCATCCTGGCGCAGGCGCGCGCGATTGCCGCGCGTTACGGCATCGACCGCATCTGGACGACCGAGATGGGGTACGATGCATACGCGCCGATGGAAGCGCACATGCCCGTGCGGGCGCGGGCGCGGACACACCTGGCGGATCTCGTCCACACGGAGCGCACGCAGGCCGAGCGCCTGACGCGCGCGGCGCTGTATTCGCTGGCAACGACGTTCGAACGCTTCTACGCCTTCAATTTTCAGGCCGTGTCGCCCTATAACGGGATGCTGCAGCCCTGGGGCATGACGCGCGCCAACCACCTGCGAACGCCGCGCCCCGTCCTGGCGGCGCTTTCCGTGGCCAACCGCATGGTGGCCGGTACGACCGAACGCCAAGCGCTGGACTTCACGACGCCGGGATTGTGGGGCGTTCGGTTCTCCGGGGAGGATCGCCGCGTGGACGTTCTGTGGAGCGACAACGGACCCCAGGACGTTCCACTCCACCTCGCGGGCGGGCGGCAGGCGATAGACATCATGGGTAATCCGATCGAGGGGAACGGCCGCGACAATGCGTGGGTCTCCCTGGGGAAAAGCCCGCTTTACGTCGTTGGCCCGTCCGAGGGCCCCGCGTCTTTCGACGAAGGCCTTGCCGTGCGCTGGGACGAGAAGGCCGTATGGTCGGGCGGCAACTTCCGCGGGGAGATATTCCTGGACGGCATCGCCTCGGGGAGTCCGTCCATCGTTTCTCTAACACTGCGGGACGGCCCGGAGGGTCCTGTGCGCTGGCAGTCGGCGGACCTGGCGGAGGCCGGATCGAACGGGGACCGCGCGATCGCGTGCGAATTTCCGCTCGAAGCCGAGCCCGGTCCGATCGAGCTGATTCTCGAGGCCGGGCTGGCCAACGGCCGGACCGTGCGCCGCCGGTTTATTCCGATGGTCCTGGGACGGCAGGAGGACCGGGCGCAGTACGAAACCGGGGAGCCGCTGTTGGTCGAGAATTTCTCCCACGGGACCGAGGTCAGCGCACACGAATGGGCGTCCGACCGCGGTATCCGTTGGTCCGGCCACCTGTTCTTCCCGTGGTTCAACCGGTACGGCCCGCACATCGAGCGCCGCCTGCGGGTCGAGGACGGTGCGGCCCGGCTGACCGTGCTGGAAAAACGGGGCGAGCCGGGCCGCAACCGGCCGAACTGGCCGACCCTGGACTGCACGTTCGACGAGACGCGCAACTGGTTGGCGTACAAGGGCCTCAAAATCACCTACCGGATGGATCGCGAAACGGAAAACGGCGGCCGGGTGTTGGCGCCCGACCTTTCGAGCGAAGGCATCGGCGTGCGCATGGGAGACGCGGACGGGAACGTCTTCTTTACGAGCGCGGGGCACACGGGGCTAAAATACTACCGGGACGGGGACTGGTTTGTCGCCCTGTTGTCGTTCGAGGACACGCTTGGACTGAACGAGAAACGCGCCCGCATGAAGTGGCTGTCGCTCTGGTCGGTCGTGCCGGCCGACGACGATCGACCGTTCGGATATACCATCCGGCGCATCGAGGCCGTCCCGGCGCTCGACGAAAAGCGACCGCGCGCGGACACTCTGCCCGGCGGACAGCCGGTGTTCGATGAATAGGCGCGTGGAAGGCACGGGAATACGCAAGCCGTGAAACAGAGCATCTTCAGATACCGGCATGGTTGGTGCGCCCTCCGGGACCGCGCGGCGTTCACTCTGGCAGAACTCCTAGTGGTCATAGCGATTGTCGGCATGCTGATGTCAATATAATATCACGAATGAAGAAGCGACCGATTCCTGGAGAAGACTCATGAACAGTACAGATCGGTATGTTGCCGGTATTCGCTCCCATCTTTCCGATCAATGGAGAGAAATGCTCGTCGAGGCCAATGGGTCGTTGGCCCATCCCTTTCTCCAGCCCGGCAGCGCGCAGTATCGGAACGTGCTCTGGGACTGGGACTCGTGGCTGACGAACATCGCCCTGCGGCAGATCGTCGGCGAACTCGACGACGGCGGTGCGTTGGAAGAGATCGAACCCTACGAGCGCGGTTGCGTGCGGAATTTCCTGTCCGCCACCTCCCGCCGCGGATGGATTCCCATCAGGATCGCGCCCGATGCCCCCCCCGAAGAACCGGAGGACCTCTTCTCCGAGAACATGCACAAGCCATGCCTGGCCCAGCACGCGGCCTTTCTCGTGAAGAACGCCGGCGGGGACGCCGAATGGCTGCGCGAGGACGAGGGCCTCTACCGGCTGCTCAAGTTCGTCAATAATTACCGCAACCATCACCGGCACGACTGCGGCCTCTATTTCTGGCAGACCGACGGGGGCGTGGGCGTCGACAACGACCCGTGCAGCTTCGACCGGCCGCCGCGCAGCTGCGGCTCGATCTATTTGAACTGCATGATGGCCAAGGAGCTCGAGGCCGCCGCCTACCTCTGCGATTGCCTCGATCTCGACGAGGTCGGCGCCGCGTACCGCGACGACGCCGTCGCGCTGAAGGAG
>JAFGIZ010000098.1 GCA_016929365.1 Lentisphaerota bacterium | reverse complement strand
AGGAGGCGCATCTGAACAGTTACAGCTATGCCTGGTGGATTAACGGGCGGATCGAAAAGGGGACGCGGCTCTTTCCGAACGCGCCGGCCGACCTGTTCCTGGCGGAGGGCCACGCCGGCAAGGACGTCCTGCTGGTCATTCCGTCCCTGGAACTGGCGGTGTGCTGGGTGGACGGCTTTCCCGGCTCGCCCGCGTTCCGGTTTTACCTCGACGGGCGCCGCCGGGTGCGGGCGGCGCTGGCCCTGTTGCTGGCGGGATTGCAGGACGAGGAGGATGATTCATGACGGCGGGCCGGTTCCTGGGCGCGGCGGCGGCGGTCCTGGCCGTCCTGGGCGCGGGCGAGCTGGCGTCGCGCCGGCTCCTGCCCGACGTGCCGAGTTGCGTCGAAGCGCAGCGCAACCCCTACCGCTTTCGCGGCTGGCCCGAATATGTCGAACAGCACGAGACGGCGCCGGGCGTCAAGCGGCTCGTGCTGCTGACCAATTCCCAGGGGTACGCAGGGGAAATACCGGCCTACAAAATCTATCCGTACCGGCTGGAGATGCTGCTGCGCGGGGAAGGGGCGGGCGGTTCGACCCGGTGGGAGGTGCTCAACTGGGCCACCGACGGGATTACGACGATCGAGCAGTCCATCCTGGCGGCGTACCTGCAGACGCTCACCCCGGACGTCGTCCTGGTCGTGACGGGTTACGCCGACTACGCCGTGGAGCACGACGGCCAGGGGTTCCTGTATTGCCGCAGCGACGTCCCGCGCCTGGCCACCCGCCTGCCGGTTTTCACGCGCCTGCCGCCGGACTACCGGCGGCGGCATCTCAAGCTGGAGGATACCGTGACCTTTCTGCTGCGCGACCGCCTGGCCTGTCTGCGTATGCGGGAGTACGGCTGGTCCTGGCTGGAATCCCGGCTGCCCGGCGTCCACGAGATGTTCTACGCGCCGCACGTCAACTACCTGCCCTGGGATATCAAGGCCCGGCCCTGGATCAGGCCCCTGCGCCGGCCGGCGGGCCGGCCGGAGGATCCGGTGTTGCGTTACGGCCCGGAGTCCGTGGCCATGCTGCGGGATTATCTCGACCTGCTGACGCACATTTCGGCGCGCGTGATCGTGGTGAACGAGCCGGTGCGCACCCACGAGGACGATTATCGCGCGGGCTGGCACCTGGCGTTCCAGGAAGACCTGCGGGAGCTGACCGAAACGTACGGGCTGACCCTGTGGGACCTGTACTCGGCCGTGCCGGCCGACCAGTTCATCACGAGCAGCCATTTTCATCCCCGCGCCCATGCGGCGTTTGCCGCCATGCTGGCGGAACGGTTACAGGCGGAGCTGGCGGGCGATGCTCTTTAATACCTATACCTACGCCGTTTTCCTGGCCGTTGTTTTCGTGCTCTACCTGGCGCTCCCGCTGCGCGGGCGCCAGGTCATGCTGCTGGCGGCCAGCTACGTGTTCTACTGCTGGGAGACGCCGATTTACGGTACGCTGCTGCTCTTGTCCACCTGCCTCGACTTCTCGTGCGGCCTGATCATGGCCCGCCTCGAACGTCCCCGCGCACGGCGGCTGGTGCTGGCGGTCAGCATCGCGGGCAACCTCGGGCTGCTGGGTTTCTTCAAGTACGGCGACTTCGTGGGCGCGAATCTCGCCGGCATCGGGCGCCTCCTCGGGTGTGACGTCGCCTGGACGCCGATGGGATTCATCCTGCCGATCGGCATTTCGTTCTACACCTTCCAGACCATGAGTTACACGATCCAGTTGTACCGTCGCCAGATCGAGCCCTGCCGCGATTTTGTCTCGTTCGCCCTGTTCGTGTCGTTCTTCCCGCAGCTCATTGCCGGCCCGATCGAACGCGCGTCCAACCTGCTGCCGCAGCTCCGGGTCTTTCAGCGCGTGACGCTGAACAACCTGGGGTACGGGATCATGCGGATCGTGTTCGGGCTTTTCCGCAAGCTGGTCGTGGCCGACCGCCTGGCGATCCTGGCGGACCGTGTCTTTGCCGGGCCCGAGCTTTATCCCACGTTCACGGTGTGGTTGGGCGTCCTCGCGTTCATGGGACAGATCTACTTTGACTTCGCGGGCTATGCCGATATCGCGATCGGCTCCGCGCGCCTGTTCGGCATCCGGCTCACGGAGAACTTCCGGCGTCCCATGCTGGCGCGCTCGATGGCCGATTTCTGGAACCGCTGGCATATCACGCTCACGAGCTGGCTGCGCGATTACCTGTTCTACCCGCTGGGCGGCGCGCGCAAGGGGGCCTGGCGCGCGATGCTGAACGCCGGCATCGTGCTGGGCCTGTGCGGTCTGTGGCACGGCGCGGCGTGGCATTTTGTCATGTGGGGTTTGTTTCACGCCCTGATGGTCACCCTCTACTACCTGTGGCGCGGGATTCGCAAACGGCTCTGGGGCGTCCGGCGGGGACCGGTGGGCGTGCTGCGCTTGATTCCGGCGGTGGCGCTGGTCCTGCTGGTCAACGCCGTGGGCGTGGTGTTCTTCCGCGCGCCGGACATGGGCGTGGTGGGCCGCGTTTTTCGCGCCATGCTGGGCCGTCACGAGGGTGCGGCACGGCACAACGAATGGTTCGTGTGGGTGTTCGTGGTGCTGTTCGTCGGCTGGTGGGTCATCGAGTTCTCGCAGGAGTACCTGGGGTT
>JAFGIZ010000097.1 GCA_016929365.1 Lentisphaerota bacterium | reverse complement strand
GGGGGACTGGTTTGCCGCGCCCAGCCGCGAAGAAGCCGAAGCCCGCGGGGCCGGCGCCCGCGTCAGTTTTACCCTCGATGAAGGCGGCTACGTGATCTTCATCGTCTCCGGACGGCGCGGCTGGTTCGACGACAATGTCGGAGCCGTCACCCTTCGGATCGAACAGGCCCTGTAGCGTCCCGCGTGTCTTCCATGTCAAAAGCCGAACCTGAACGCGGCGGCGGCGCCGCCCGCCGCTTATTCCTGCTGGGCCTGCTGGCCTGCACGCTCCTGGGCGGCGTATTGCGGCTGACCCGCCTGGACGCGTGGAGTGTCTGGATCGACGAGCTATACACGGTTCAATCCTGCGCCGAGCCGGCGCGGACCCCGCTCTCCAAGCGCCTGGGCTACGTGCCCACGGCGCTCAGCCTGCGCGGGCAGGGCATACCGCCTTCCACGATTCCCCCGGAGCGGCCCGAAACCTGGCGGGCCCTCGGTATCCGCGAAGATTCGCTGCGCCTGGCGTCGTGCTGGATCGGAATCCTGACGATTCCGCTGCTCGGGCTGGCCTCGCGGAAACCCTTCGGCGACCGGCCCGCCCTGCTCGCCGCGCTCCTGCTGGCCGTGGCGCCCTGGCATATCGAATGGTCCCAGGCCGCCCGCTACTATACGCAGCAGTTTCTCTTCTACGCGCTCGCGCTGACGCTCTATTACCGGGCCACGCGGACACGCCGCACGGGCTGGTTGATCGCCGCGCTGCTCGCCCTGGTGCTCGCCTTTCTGACACAGCCGCCCGCCCTGCTCCTGGTCGGCGTGTTCTTCGCCGACGCCGTCGCGGCCGCATGGCTCGGGCGGACCCCGCCTCTTTCGCGCCGGAGCGCGCTCCCCGTCGCCGCCGCCGCGCTGTTCTGCGCGGGCATCCTTTTCGCGGACCTGTGGCGGGCGCCCGGCGACTGGTCGCATCTCGTGACCACGGGCCACCAGACGCCTTTAAAACTGCTGCTCGGTATTGTCTATCTCTCGGTGCCTTCCGTCGTCGCGCTCGCCGCGCTCGCGACCCTGTGGCTCGCCCGGAAACGGGACGGCCCGGTCGTATATCTGGCGCTCGGCGTAATCGTGCCCCTGGCGGCCTTCATGCTGCTCGCCGCGCGGCATTACGTGGC
The DNA here is from genome assembly GCA_016929365.1 of Lentisphaerota bacterium. Taxonomy (GTDB): domain Bacteria; phylum Verrucomicrobiota; class Kiritimatiellia; order UBA8416; family JAFGIZ01; genus JAFGIZ01. The sequence continues at coordinate 6,090 of JAFGIZ010000097.1, read as the reverse complement.
CCTGCGCTATGCCCTGCCCGTGCTCTATCCGCTCCTGCTCCTGGCGGCCCTGGGACTGGACCGCCTGGCCTCCGTGCTGCGTCCGGCTCTCGGGTTCACCGCCGCGGCGGCGCCGGCGGCGCTGCTGCTGACCCCGGTGCTGTTCCTGGATTACGTCTACTTCACGGGAGCACACGGATTCCGGCGCCGCTGGCGCGACGCGTACGCGTTTATCGACGCGCACCGCCGGCCCGGCGAACTCGTTTGCGCCGGCCCGGCTTCCTATACCCTCATCGCCCGCTACTACCTGCAGGACGCGGCACCCGTACGCCCCCTTCCCGCCACGCGGGCAGAGCTCGACGCCTGGGGGCGTTCCGCCTGGCTCGTGTACGAAGCCGAAAGCATCGTCGAGGCGGGTACACACGAGGCCGCAACCGCCGATTGGGTTCCCGGCGCGGCGGAGCTGAAAGCCGTCTACAACCTGCACGTCATCCAGCCCCGCGCTACGGTGCACGTGTACTATTATGAACAAGACCCCGCTTCTCACGATTGAGAAGTTGCGCCGCCGCGGGCGCGCCCGACCACGGCCTGCACCCGTAAAAGCCCGCGCCGGACGCGTGCCCGGGTCCGTTTCGGACCCGGCGGACCGTTGGAACGGAACCTGCTGATTTAATCGGGCGTAACATGACTACGCATCGAGGAGGTTTCGAATGCGCATGCCGACCGCGATAAGCCTGGCGGCCTTATGGACCGCGGGATGCCTCACCACGCAGGCTGCGACGTATTTCGTCGATCGAAACAGGGCCAATGCGTCGGACGGCAATCCCGGCACGGAGAGCGCGCCCTGGAAAACCATTCAGCACGCCGTGGACGTCGTTCAGGCCGGAGATACCGTCTATATCAAGTCCGGCACCTACCGGGAACGTATCATGCTCACCGGCAGCAGCGGCAGCGAAGGCGAGTCCGGCAATGCGACCGCCGGCTACATCACGTACGCGGGATACCCGGGCCATACGGTCGTTCTGGACGGCAGCGGTTTCTCGGGCTGGGGCTGCGCCTTCATGTCGGGAAAATGGGCCGCGGGCAGCCGCGCCATGAACTATATCCGCATCCGGGACCTCACCATCCGGAACTACCCGGAGCACGGCATCGATTTCGAAGAGAACAGCACCGATCCCGACGGCAGCCGCGGCTCCCATCACATTATCATCGAGAACGTGACGCTCGCCAACTGCGGCAACGAAGGCGTCATGATCGAGCCGGGCGACATCCGCGTCGGCGGCGAATCGCACAACATCATCCTGCGCAACTGCACCGCCTATAACAACGGGCATCACGGCCTCAAGTTCTCGGGCGAAGTGACCGGACTGCACGACCGCCGGGTCATCCGGGATTCGATCATCGAAGGCAATACCTGCTACGCCAACGGCTGGTCCGGCTCCGACGGGCTCGGCATCCACGTCTCGACTGCCTGCCGCGCGATTACCGTGCGGAACAACACCTGCTACAACAACTACAAGGCCGGACTGGGCGGACACGAGATCTTCGACTCGGTGTACGAGAATAACGTGTCCTACGGCAACGGGACGGCCGGCAACGCCTACGAACAGGACGGCATGACGTTCTGGAACTGCAAGAATCTCGTCGTGCGCGGCAACCTCATTTACGACAATCCCGGTTACGGCATCGCTTTTTCGCGCCAGCTCAGCGGCTCGGCCCACCAGGTCTACAATAACGTCGTCTGCCGCAACGGCGACGGCGGCATCTCCCTCTATCAAACGGGAAACGCCGCGGTCAGCCACAACACCCTGGCGGACAACACCGGGATCGGCCTGCGTTCGGATTCCGGCCTGGGAGGCAACGTGCTGAAAGCCAACATCCTCTACCGGAACGGCACCCAGGTCGCGCCCGGCAGCGACACGTTTGATTACAACCTGTACGATCCCAACGTCTTCTTCGGACGCAAGGGCTCGCACGCGGTCTCCGGTAATCCGGCCTTCGCCGACGCCGGGAACGCCGATTACCGACTGCAGCCCGACTCGCCGGCCGTCGACGCCGCCGTCGCCCTCGGCATTGCGGCGGACCGCGACGGAACGGCCCGCCCGCAGGGCGGCGGCTACGATATCGGCGCCTACGAGTATACGGGGGCTGCGCCGCCCCCGCCCGTGCCGCAGCCGGCACCCCCCTCCAACCTGCGCATCGTGCCCTGACGTCTCAGCGCGCCGAACGGAAAACCCGCGCCGCCGAGGCCACGTTGACCAGGGCATGGGACAGCACGGTGATCGTCGCCGCCCCGAGGCCGCCCCAGCGCGGGATCAGCAGCAGGTTGCCGAAGAAGTTCGCCGCCAGCGCGGCAAACGCCATGACCGTCAGAAACCGGAAGGCCCGGCGCGCTTTCAGCACGTTGCTCAATGGACTGAACGTAAGGCTCAGCCACACCCCCGCCGCAAACACCGCGGCCATGTAATAGGCCCGCGTATACTGCTCGCCGTTGACGAGCAGGAAAAGCGGCCGTCCGGCCCAGACGAGCAGCCCGATCGGGATAATCAGCCAGGCCGTCAGCTTCAGCCAGCGCCGGGTGAACGCCCGTTGCCGTCCGCTGTCCTGCATGTCCGTTCTGGAAAAGCGCGGCAGCAGCACGGCGTGGATGGACACCAGCAGCATCAACGCCATCGCGTAGTAGCGGCCCGCCACGCCGTAATTGGCCAGCTCGGTCTCGTCGACAAGATGGGACAGCATGAAGATGTCGAGGTGCTCGAAACTCGCCAGCAGGAGGCAATAGGCAAGCAGCAGACCGGCCGACGCGAAGAATTCGCGCAGCAGAATCCCGCCCGGAACCATGGACCGCAGCAGCATCCGGCGCCCGAAATCGCGGAAGACGTGCCGGATCAAAACGGCGGCAACGCCGAGCTCGGCCGCGACCAGGGCGATGGCGGCGCGCTGAAAATCGAGCAGGCCGAACGCCCACAAGCCGACGACGCAGAGCAGAACCAGCGTCTGGCGCAGCCATAACGCCCGTATGTAGTCGCCAAACTTCTCCTCCGCCTGGTAGATGCTCCGGCAGGCCGCCGTCACCAGGGCGCCGAAGCCCGCCGCCAGACCCAGGCGCAACGGCACGGCAAACGGTTTGGCCCCGAAGAGCACCCGGATGACGGGCTCTCCGAGCACGACCAGGACCGCACACAGGACGGCATACAGCGCCACCTGCAGCGCCAGCGCGGCCAGATACAGACGGTACGGCCGCCGCTGCGTCCGCGAAAAGGACTCGGCCGCAAAGCGGACCAGCGCCTGGTTGATCCCGCTGGCCACCAGGCCCGGAAACAGCCCGAGGACCGTCATGAAAGCGGTATAGGCGGCGTAATCGGCCACGCTCAAACCCCGGATGAGCAGGACGGCGGTCCCCACGCCGAACGCCTTCGAAACCACGTCGCCCCCGTACACTTTCGTGATGTTGCGGGTCAGCAGGGACGCGCGGGCGCCCTGTATCAGGCGTACGATTCGCCCCGTCCCCCCGTATTCCGTGTGCGGCATCATCGTTGCGCCAGGCACCGCAGCCAGGGCCCGTCCTTTCCGAAGCGGTCGAATCCGTAACGCGCATTGAAGCGGGCGCGTCCCCAGCGCGAGCGCAACCAGGGCGGCGCCAGCCGCCGTTTCAGCCTCACGGCCCCCGGCAAGAGCGTACGCAGCGCCCGCCTGCTCCGGCCGCCGCGGCCCGGCTCTGGCTCGACCGCCTCTGCCGCCCTGCCGCAGATCGCCAGGTCCACGACGGTCAACCCGAGCGTCCGGCACAGATACAGCAGGGACCGGGCCCCGAACACGAAACAATGCGGGCCGAGATCGGACTTGTAGCGATCGTCCCGGTTCGGTACTTCGATAAAAATACGGCCGCCGGGCGCGACGCGGCGCGCGATCCGGCGCAGGGCGCCGCGCGGATCCGGCATGTGTTCCAGAACGTGCGACAGAACAACGAGGTCAAACGGGCCGGCGCACGCCGCGGTTTCCAGCGTCGGGACAACGTGCCGGACGCCCCTGGCCCGCAAAGCCGCCTGCATGCGCCCGTCCGGTTCCACGGCCACGTAGCGGTCGCGCGCCGCCCCCCGCAGTGCATCGAACACGAACCCGTGCCCCGCCCCCACATCCAGGATGCGAAGGCGATCCAGACCGCCGCCGAGCTCCCGCCGCAGATACCGCAGCCGGTAAAACGCCTGCGCGGCATACAGCGCGCGGGCGTGGGCATCGTCATCCTGCAGACCCGTCCAATACGCCGCGTTGGCGTCCCGCAGCGCCGACGGGTCCGGCATCGGCCGGGCCGCACCGGTTCCGCACCGCGCGCAGGTCACCAGTTCGGCATCCCGCAATAGCGGCAGCGATGACGGGTACGGCCGCGCCCCGGCTGCGGTACAACCGCCGCAGACCGGACAAGCCCAGTCCCGGTTCCCGGCCTCCGCGCGTTGCCGGGCCGCGCGGCCGTCCGCCGCCGGCGTCCCGCCGGGCGGCGACTCCCGGCCGGGCAAGGCGCGCACGTTCCAGAACAGGGCCAGCTCCTTCAGGCTCACCACCTCGCCCGTGTCGCCCCGGCTCCGGGCCAGGCCGAGCAAGGCGTCCAGCACCGCGCCGTAGGGCTCGTCTCGCACCCGCCAACTGTGACCCGCAATATGATACAGACCCGGGTCACGGTCCAGAGCCGTCCGGACCAGGCCGGCGGCCCCCTCCGGGCCGAGCCCGACCAGGTCCTCCAGCCAGAGGTTGGCCGGAATCTCGAGGAGCGGCAGCGCCCGTCCCGCCGCGTCCGTCGCCGCGGTCGGCGCGGCGCTGCCGGTCGGCCACGCCATTCCCTCGTGCCCGCCCCAGCACCACGTGCTGTCGTAAAGATAACCCAGCTCCGCCAGCCGCTCCCAGTCGTCCGTCCAGCCGGTCCAGCCCAGTTCGTGTCCGCGATGACCGGCGGGGGCAAAGCCGAAGCGCCGTTCGAAAGCCCGCCGCGCCGCGTTGTAGTCGTCCAACCGCCGCGGCTTGATGTGCGTGCCGACATCCCACCCGGCATCTTTCAGCGTCACGATCAACCGCCGCGGCACCCCGGCGTAGCCCGCCAGCGGCAGGGCCTGCTTGATCCCGAGCCAGGCGGGCAGCACAAACGCCGTGCCGCGCGCGTTGTGGCGCGCAAACAGCCGGCACAACTCGCGCACGTCGTCCGCCGCGTTAAACGGATACCGCGCCAGTGCGCGACAGGCGTCCCTTCCCTGCCGCGCCCGCAGGGCGCGCCGGACCGGTTTACCCGAAGCGCAGAAATCGTCGAAACTGAAGACCAGCAGGCTGCGCGTACCGCCCGGGAAACAACGCCGCGGCCCGTCCCCGCCGCCCGGCCCCATGCGCCCCAGCGCCTCCAGGACACGATCCGCCTCCGGGCGCCGCAGGCGCCGCGCGCCGAGACCCGCCCGAACCAATGCTTCGGCGCTTCCCCCCGCCTGTGCAGCGGCCGCCGCATCCCGGCGCTGCCGGTAGAGCAGCCAGCGGCCCAGTCTCCGCAGATCCTCCGGGGAAACCCGGCCGCCCCCCGGATCCCGCGCCGCATAGCCGAGGTCGCGCAGCCCCCGCCGGACGACCTGCAGTTCCGGCCCGTCCGCCTCCGCCCGGATGTCCCGTGCACCCTCAGCGCCCATTCGCTTCTCCCGCCTGGTCCGTTTCGAAAAGCAGCGCGCGCAACTCGGCAATCCGTTCGCGCCACTGCGCGTCAAGCCGGGTCTTGAGCAGACGCATGCGGCGGCTCAGCGCGTCCCGGCGGTCCAGGGCCTCGCCAATCCCTGCCGCGATCGCGGCCGGCTCGTTTTGCACAAAAACCGCCGCATCCTCGAAATAGTCGCGTAAGACGGGCCAGTCGGACGTCACCAGCGGCTTCTCCACGGCAACGGCTTCCGCCCCGCCCTGCTGTTGCGTCCGGCCGACCGTAACCAGCACCACGATCACGTCCGCCTCGTTCAGCACCGCAACGTAATCCGGGTCCGGCAGAAACCCCGTGAACGTGACGTTGGGCGGCGCTTCGCGCCGCACCCGTTCCCGCCACTCGGGCGGCACGCGTCCGGTCACGCGCACGTCGCACCCCTCCAGCCGTCC
>JAFGIZ010000096.1 GCA_016929365.1 Lentisphaerota bacterium | reverse complement strand
GCCCGGTTCCGGCGCGGCCGGCGGGCTGGGTGCCGGATTGATGGCTTTTGCGGGCGGCACGTTGCGTCCGGGGGTGGACATGGTGATGGAAACCGTAGGCCTCGAACGCCGGCTCAAGGGGTGCGACCTTGTCATTACCGGCGAAGGCCGCCTGGATGCCCAGGCGTGCTACGGCAAGGCCCCGGCGGGCGTGGCCCGCGTCGCCCGTGCGCTCAAGCTGCCGGTCATTGCCATCGCGGGCTCGGTCGGCGCCGACGCGCAGGCCGTGACGTCCGTCGGCATCGACGCCTACGTCTCGGCGCTGCAGGAACTCATGGATGAAGGCGATCTGCCGGAACGAGGCGCGGCCATGCTGGAGGATTGCGCCGAACAGGTGGGACGGCTTTTACGGCTAGGCAAGGAGATACGCAATGTTTGAACGAGAAGAGAATCCACAGGGGATCAAGCAGGCGGATATCGTCGTAGGACTGGCGTCATACCAGGAAGCCGACAGTATCGCCTATCCGACGGAACAGGCCTCGCTCGGCCTCAAGAAACATTACGGCGACCGCAGCTCCGCAATCCTCAACTGCGACAACCATTCGCCGGACGATACGGAGCACGCTTTTCTCAATACCCCGACCGAGGTTCCCAAGATCTACGTTACGACGCCCCCGGATACGCCCGGCAAGGGGTACAATTTCGAGAATATGTTCCGCAAGGCCGTCGAGCTGGACGCCAAGGTGCTGATCTGCCTCGACGCCGATCTGCTCAGCGTGACCCCGGAATGGGTCCAGCACTTTGCCGACCCCGTTCTGGACGGCCATGATTTTGTCAACCCGATCTACTCGCGCCACAAGTACGACGGCACGATTACGAACAACATCTGCTATCCCATCGTCTACGGCCTGTTCTGCCGGAATACGCGACAGCCGATCGGCGGGGACTTCGCCATGTCCCGCCGCTTTGCCGAGCACGTGCTGCTGCAACCCTGGCACCGCACCACGGAAGAGTACGGCATCGATATTTTCCTGACCATGAATTCGATTCTCGGCGGCTTTAAAACGTGCAACACCGGGCTGGGCGCCAAGGTCCATAAGCCGAGCGCGCCGAAGCTGGGCCCCATGTTCATCCAGGTGGTCAGCACGGCGTTTCTCACCGTGCTGCGCAGCGAAGCGATCTGGAAACCGCTTTCCGATATTCAGCAGCCTGTCATGTACGGCCTGCAGCAGATGGACCCGCCCCAGGAGCTGACGATGGATCGCGCGGCCATTGAGAAGAACGCGCGCGACGGTTTCGCGGAGTTCCAGGGAGCGCTGGAGAAGCACCTCTCAACGGACTTGTACCGGGAACTGGTCTCGATGTTCTCCGGCAGCGCCATCGATATCACGGCCGACCAATGGGTCACGATCGTTTACGACATGATCGCCGCGTTCCGCGACGCCGCGGACCGCAACACGCTGGTCGAATCGTTGAAGGGCCTGTACTTCGGACGGGCGCTGTCCTTCATGAACAAGACCTGGGAATGGAGCACGGAACAAGCCGAAGAGGAGATTCTGGCCCAGGCGGAGCTATTCCACAAGCGGCGCGCTTATCTGATCGAAAAGCTCGACGCCCGATGAAGAAGCCCCGGGTCGCCCTGCTCCACTACTCGTGCCCCCCTGTCATCGGCGGGGTGGAATTCATTATCCGCCAGCATTACGCCCTGTTGACCGAACACGGGTTTCCGACGCGGCTGATCGTCGGGGCCGGCGGCGAACGGGGCGTCAAAACGACCCTCATCCCCGAGATGGCCTCCGACGGGGGGCCGTTGCACGAGACCGTCGCCGCGCTGCGCGGCGGGCGGGTTCCGGACGGCTTTGACGACGCGGTCAAACGGACGGAGCGCGCTCTCGTGCGCGCCCTGCGCGGGGTGGACGTCTGCCTGATGCACAATGTGCTGACGATGCACTTCAACCTCGTGCTGACCGCCGCCCTGGCGCGGATCATGGCCCGCACCCGGCGGATTCATTTCGTGGGATGGAACCACGATTCTACGTTCACGGACCCGAATTATGCGCCGCACCAGCGGCGGGATTATCCCTGGAACCTGCTGACCCGGGCCCTGCCGGGCTGCCGCTACTGCGCCATTTCCAGGCAGCGGCAGCAGGAAATCAGCCGCCTCTTCGGCATCCCGCCCGAGCGGATGCCCGCCATTCCTGACGGTGTGGACGTCGTGGCGCGGCTGGGCCTGGTTCCGGAGGTCCGCGAGCTCTACCGCGCGGAACAGCTCTACCGCCGCGACCTCGTGGCGCTGACGCCCACCCGCATCGTGCGCCGCAAGAACCTGGAGGCGGGCCTGCGGATCGTGGCCGCGCTCAAGCGCCGGCGGCGCGACGTCCGCTGGATCATTACGGGCGCGCCCGACCCGCACAACCCGGACACCATGGACTATTACCGCCGCCTGCGCGCCGAGCGCAAGCGCCTGCGGATTGAGAAAGAGGTGGTATTCATGTGCGAGCGCAGCGGGCAACGCGTTAACGACGACGCGTTGCGCGGCCTGTTTGCCGTATCGAACCTGCTCCTATTCCCCAGCGAGCGCGAAGGTTTCGGCATCCCGGTTCTCGAGGCCGGCCTGGCCCGCCTGCTCGTTGTGGTCAGCGACATACCCGCGTTCCGGGAGGTCGGCGGGCGCGACGCGGTCTATTTCCGGCCCCGCGACGCTGCGGACAAGACCGCGCAGCGGATCCTGCGGGCGTTCGACGCCGACAAGCGTCTGACGTTTCGCAACCGTATCCTCTCGCACTATGCCTGGGAATCCGTTTTCGAAAACCGCATCCTGCCCGCTATCGTCAACCCCGAGGCCGTCTGGCCGTAAGCAAGGAGGCTGTCCCATGCCCGTTCTGTCCGCTATCCGGAACCGTTACTCGTGCCGCGCCTACGAGGACCGGCCCGTCGAGCAAGAGAAACTCGACGCCGTGCTGGAAGCCGGGCGCCTGGCGCCCAGCGCCAAGAACATGCAGGAATGGCGTTTTGTCGTTGTCCGGGATGCCGCAACCCGACGGAAGCTGGTCCCGGCGGCCAATAACCAGCGCTTTGTGGGAGAGGCGCCGGTCGTGATCGCCTGCTGCGGCACGCAGTACGACTACACCATGCGCTGCGGGCACCGGGCCTGTCCGATCGACGTCGCCATCGCCATCGAACACATGGCCCTGCAGGCCGTCGCAGAGGGGCTGGCCACCTGCTGGATCGGCTCGTTTTACGAGGACCGGGTCAAGAGCGTGCTCGGCATTCCCGACGCGGTGCGCGTCATCGAGCTTCTGCCGCTGGGTTATCCCGCCGACAGGCCGCGCCCCAGGCAGCGGGTGCCGATCGAGGATATTGTCTGCTACGACCGCTGGACGTTGCCCGTGTCCTGACCGCCCCGCGGCGGCTTATGCGCCCAGGTCCAGCTCGGGCGACACCGGTCCCCCGCGCGGCGGCAGCCCGCCCCGTTGTCGGGCCAGGGGCGTGGCCTCGCGGCCGCGCGGCGTGCGCATCAGGTAGCCTTCCTGGATCAGGAACGGCTCGTAGACCTCTTCAATCGTATCCGCCTCCTCGCCCACGGCCACGGCCAGCGAGTTCAACCCGACGGGTCCGCCGCCGAACTTGTGGACAATCGTCTCCAGGATACGTTTGTCCATCTCGTCCAGGCCGTATTCGTCGATATCGAGCATCGCCAGAGCCTTGTCCGCCACCGGTTTGGTGATCCGGTTGTCGGCCCTGACCTGGGCGTAATCCCGGACGCGGCGGAGCAGGTTGTTGGCAATGCGCGGGGTCCCGCGCGAGCGGGACGCGATCTCCTCGGCGCCGCCGGCGTCCACGTCCACGTTCAGAATGCGGGCGGACCGCTCCACAATCGCCTGCAGGTCCCCGGTACGGTAATAATCGAGCCGGTTCGCCAGCCCGAAACGGGAACGCAGCGGCGGCGACAACAACCCGCTGCGCGTCGTGGCGCCGACCAGCGTAAAGCGCGGCAGGTCCAGGCGTACGGACCGCGCATTGGGGCCCTGGTCGATAATGATATCGATGACGAAATCCTCCATGGCGGCATAGAGGTATTCTTCCACCGTTTTCTGCATGCGGTGGATCTCGTCGATAAACAGCACATCCCCCTTTTCCAGGTTCGTCAGCAGGCCCGCCAGGTCGGCCGGCTTGTCGATCACCGGTCCCGACGTGGACTTGATGTTCACGTCCATGGCATGGGCCAGGATGTACGCCAGCGTCGTCTTGCCCAGTCCGGGCGGACCCGACAGCAGAACGTGGTCCAGAACGTCTTCGCGGCCCCGGGCGGCCTCGACGGCCAGCTCCAGACGCTCCCGCACCTTGGCCTGGCCGACAAAATCGCCGAACGTCGTCGGCCGCACCGTCAGCTCGAAATCGCGGTCGGGCACATTCAATTCCGTCGTGGCGTGCGCCTTCATCCGCCCAGTGCTTTCTTGATAATGCTTTCGACGTTATCGGCCGCGCCGCCCGCGGGTACCGCGGCGGCCACCAGTTTCCGCGCATCCGCCTGCTTGTAGCCGAGGGCGACGAGCGCGAGAACCGCGTCCTGCACCATGAGGTCCCGCGGCGAAGCCGTCTCACCCGCCGCGGCTTCGAGGACGTCGCCCGCGTCCAGCTTCTCGCGCAGTTCCATCGCGATCCGTTCGGCCGTACGCCGGCCGATGCCCGAGATGGAGCTCAAGCGTTTGATGTCGCCTTCAACAATGGCGCGCTTCAATTCACGCACCGCCAACCCGCTCAACGCGCTGAGGGCCAGACGCGGCCCGATACCGCTGATCGACAGGAGCAGGACGAACATGCGCCGCTCTTCGCCGGTCATAAACCCGAAAAGCTGATGGCTGTCCTCCCGCACGTAATCGTGCGTCAGGATCCGGCAGGGGTCGCCCGCGGACGGCAGCCGGTCATAGCTGCTCAAGGGAATGAAGACCTCGTACCCCACCCCGCCCACGTCGAGCTCGATGCGCGTGGGATGTTTTTCCGTCAATCGGCCTTCAAGAAACGTAATCATACCCGCCGTCCGGGGCCTTTCTAGATCGCCTTGGGCCGCAATACCGCGTGCGTCGTCTGATTATGCAGGTGGCAGACCGCCAGTGCAAGCGCGTCTCCTTCGTCTTCGCCGGGTTCGTCCTCCAGCGCCAGCAGCCGCATGATCATCGCCCGCACCTGCCGCTTGTCCGCACCGCCGAACCCGACCACGGCCTGCTTGACGCGGCGGGGCTCGTAT
>JAFGIZ010000095.1 GCA_016929365.1 Lentisphaerota bacterium | reverse complement strand
TTGGCAGGCCAGGAGGGACTCGAACCCCCAACAACCGGTTTTGGAGACCGGTGCTCTGCCAGGTTGAGCTACTGGCCTACTTCACCTCGCGGTGCAGGGTGCGCTTGCGCTCGTGCGGGCAGTACTTTTTCAGCTCCACCCGGTTCGACGACGTCTTCTTGTTGCGCGTCGTCGTATAGTTCCGGCGCTTGCACTCCGTGCAGGCCAATATGGCAAGCTCCCTCGGCATCGCGCACCCGCCTCCGTCCAGCTATTCCAGTATCTTTGCGACCGTGCCGGCGCCGACCGTACGGCCGCCTTCACGGATCGCGAAACGCATTTTCTCTTCCATCGCCACGGGCTGGATCAGCTTCACCTTCATCGAGCAGTTGTCGCCCGGCATGATCATTTCCACGCCTTCGCCCAGCTCGATGTCGCCCGTCACGTCCGTCGTCCGCACGTAAAACTGCGGCCGGTAGCCCTTGAAAAACGGCGTGTGACGGCCGCCTTCCTCCTTGCTCAAGACGTACACTTCCGCGTCAAACGTCGTGTGCGGCGTGATCGATCCCGGCTTGGCCAGGACCTGCCCGCGTTCCACCTCGTCCTTCTTGGTCCCGCGCAGCAAGACGCCGATGTTGTCCCCGGCGCGCCCCTCGTCCAACAGCTTGCGGAACATCTCCACGCCCGTGGCCGTCGTGCGCTTCGTATCCTGCAATCCCACGATCTCCACCTCGTCGCCGACCTTGATGATGCCGCGCTCCACGCGCCCCGTCACCACCGTGCCGCGCCCCTCGATCGAAAACACGTCCTCGATCGGCATCAGGAAGTCCTGGTCCACCAGGCGCACCGGCTCCGGAATATAGTTGTCCAGCGCGTCCATCAGCTCGTTGATGCACTGGCAGGCCGGATCGTCCGCCGAGTTCACCTGCGTGGCCGACAACGCGTCGCCCCGAACGATCGGTATGTCGTCGCCGGGGAACTCGTACTTCGACAGCAGCTCGCGGACTTCGAGCTCCACGAGGTCCAGCAGCTCCGGATCGTCCACCAGGTCCACCTTGTTCAGGAAAACCACGATGGCCGGCACGCCCACCTGGCGCGCCAGGAGGATGTGCTCGCGCGTCTGCGGCATCGGGCCGTCCGCCGCACTCACGACCACGATCGCCCCGTCCATCTGCGCGGCGCCGGTGACCATGTTCTTCACGTAATCCGCGTGTCCCGGGCAGTCCACGTGCGCGTAATGCCGGTTCTCGGTGCTGTACTCGACGTGCGACGTCGCGATCGTCAGGATCTTGGTCGCGTCCCGGCGCCCGTGCGCCTCCGAAGCCTTCGCGACCTCGTCGTAGGAGATGAAATCGCTCATGCCCTTCAGCGACTGCACCTTCGTAATGGCCGCCGTCAACGTCGTCTTGCCGTGATCGACGTGGCCGATCGTGCCGACGTTCACGTGCGGCTTACTCCGCTCGAATTTTTCCTTAGCCATGACCTTTACCTCCAGTTACCCGATTGCGTTCGCTTGATTTTTCACCCTACCGTCCAAACCCGGGCCGGCCCCGGCGCCCCTCCGCACCCGCGGAACCCGCCGGAAAGCCCATGAGCGGGATCGAACCGCTGACCTCATCCTTACCAAGGATGTGCTCTGCCAACTGAGCTACATGGGCGGGTTCGCCACACCCCCCGCCGCGCCCTCGCTGCAGGACCGCTACAACCCGGCAGGACGTCATAACGACACAAAACAACAGCATCCCTCCCAGGCCCTCTGAGACCGTGTCGGAGAGCGTTACTGTTGTCCTGACAAAAAACAACGACTCAACTGTAAGGTGCGGGGGTTTCGCTGTAAAAACCGCGACACTGTATCACCGCCCCGCCCCCTGTCAACAGCTTTTTTCAAAAAATTTTCACCCCCACACCCCCATACCCGCACACTTTCCAATTGCACACCCCGCGGCCCTTCCGCTATCGTCTCCCGCATGACCCGCCCTGCCAAACCGCAGTCCCGCTATAAACGCGTCCTGCTCAAGCTGAGCGGCGAGGCCTTCCAGGACGCCGCCCGCGGCCTCAGCATCGCCCCGGATGTGGTCGACGCCATCGCCGCCCGGCTCAAACGCGTCCACGCCCTGGGCGTCGACGTCGCCCTCGTCGTCGGCGGCGGCAATATTTTCCGCGGCGTCAGCGGCCAATCGCGCGGCATCGACCGCACCATCGGCGACTACATGGGCATGCTCGCCACCCTCATCAACGCGCTCGCCCTCCAGGACGCCCTGGAACGGGCCGGGCTCGATACCCGCATCCAGACGGCCATCGAAATGAACAAGGTCGCCGAACCCTTTATCCTGCGGCGCGCGCTCCACCATTTCGCCAAGGGCCGCCTCCTGATCTTCGCCGCGGGCACCGGCAACCCGTACTTCAGCACCGATACCGCCGCCGCCCTGCGCGCGAGCGAAATCCAGGCCGACGTCCTGCTCAAGGCCACCAAGGTAAACGGCGTCTACGCCGAAGATCCCCGCGTCAACCCCAAGGCCCGGCGCTACCGCACCCTCACGTACCAGGACGCGCTCAAGCGGAACCTGCGCGTCATGGACGGCGCCGCCTTCTCGCTCTGCATGGAAAACAAAATCCCCATTATCGTCTTCAACTTCTTCGAAACCGGCAGCCTGCGGAAAGCGCTCACGGGCAAACCCATCGGCACCCTCGTGCATTAAGCGCCTCAAACCGGAAAGGATACGCTATGGAATCACTCGACGACATCGTTCTCGAAAGCGAAGACAAGATGGAGAAATCACTTTCCTTTCTCCATGAACAGTTTTCCGGAATCCGCACGGGCAAGGCCTCGCCCGCCCTCGTCGAAAACGTGAAGGTCAACTACTACGGCGCCCCGACCCGCCTCAAGGAAATCGCCCAGATCTCCACGCCGGAGCCCCGCCTTATCGTCATCAACGCCTACGACCCCACCGCCCTGCCCGAAATCGAGAAGGCCATCCTCGCCGCCAACCTGGGCGTGACCCCCATGAACGACGGCCGCCTCGTGCGGGTGCCGATCCCCGAGCTGACCGAGGAACGCCGCACGGAACTTACGAAGGTCGCACGCCGCATGGCCGAAGAAGCGCGCGTGGCCGTGCGTAACGTCCGCCGCGACGCCAACGAACAGGCCAAAACGCTCCAGAAAAACGGGGCCGTCAGCGAGGACGACGCGGAAAACGCGCTGAAGGAGATCCAGAAAACGACCGATAAGGCGATCGCCGACATCGACGAGACCCTGAAGGCCAAGGAACAGGATATCATGACCGTGTAGCCCGCCTTTTCGATTTGACCCGCCCCCCCACGCCCCGTTAACCTTTCCGAAAGAATGGGAAACACCATGCCCGAACAAAACGAGACTCCCGAAAACGATGCCGCGCAGCCGGATGCGTCCGCGCAGCCGCCCGTCCCGCCCAAGTTGAACCTGAAGGGCATCCTCAAGCCGTCTCCCCCGGAAAAAGGGAAGACGTCCCGCATTCCCCTCGATGCAGCCAGGCCGGCGCCGGCCGAAGCCCCGGCCCCCGCCGAGGCCCCCGCGGAAGCGGAAGCCCCGCCGGAACCCGAAGCGCCCGCGGCGTCCCGGCCCCCGGCCGCCGAACCACCGCATCCTTCTTCGAAACGCCGCACCTCGCGGATCCCGCTGAACCTGGCGGCGTCCGGCATCTCTCTCGAGCAACCGGAGAAACCGGGCGCTCCGAAAACCATCAAGATCAAACCGGCTGCCCTCCGCCCGCCGGGCGGCGTAGCCCCGGCTCCTTCCGCCGGGCCGAAACCGGCCGAACCGGCGGAAGGGAAGAAGCAGAAAACCTCCCGCATCTCGCTGGAAGCAGCCGCGGAAGAAAAACCGGAGCCCGAGCCCGCGGCGGCCCAGGCACCCGCAACCATTCGCGTCAAGCAGCCCGAAGCAGCGGCGCCGGCGACCCCTCCAGCGCCGGCAAAACCGGACACAGCCCAACCGGCACAGACGCCGCCCGCGCCGGCGGAAGCCAAGGCCCCCGCGGCCGCGGGACCGGCCGAGAGCCCCCTGGGCAAGACCGCCCGCCTCGATGCCCAGCTCGACATGCCGGCCGCCGAAACACCCACCCGCAGGAAAACCATCAAGGTCAAGCGGCCCGACTCCAAGCCCGGCCTCAAGCTGGCCGCCCCGTCGCAGCGGACCGCCGCCCCCATCCCCGCCGAACCCGGCTCCGGCCCGGTGGCCGAACGCACAAGCGGCGTATCCGATGCCGTTTTTGCCGTTATCGCCGCCGCCGCCGCCCTCGTGGCCTGCGTCCTGGTTTACCTGCTCGCCGTGCAAGCCGCACCCGGCCTGGGCCTGACCTGGCCCGGCCAGGTCACCGGCCTCTGACCGGAACGGACCCTGCAGGGACATGACGGCCCGCGGATCGATACAGATGAACACGGATGCAACATAAAGGAGCTAACATGGCCGACGCACAACCCGTTCACGTCACCCCCGACAACTGGCAATCCGAAGTCATCGAATCGGACGTCCCCGTACTGGTGGATTTCTGGGCCGAATGGTGCGGCCCCTGCCGCGCCGTAGCGCCCGCGATCGAAGAACTCGCTGCCGAACTCGCCGGTAAGGCGAAAATGGCCAAGGTCGATGTCGACGAGAATCCCCAGCTTGCCGGCGAATTCGGGATCCGGTCGATCCCCACGCTGCTGATCATCAAGGGCGGCACGGTCCAGGAGCAGATGGTCGGCGCCCTCCCCAAAGACACCCTCCGCGAGAAACTCAACGCCTACCTCTGATCCGCCCCCCGCCCGCGTCTCAAACCGGCAGCGGCCGGGGTGGAACCCGGCCCTCCGTGACCCCCCGGAGGGCCGACCTCCCCGTGTCGGCCCCGCCCCGGAGGGCCGACCTCCGTGTCGGCCGCCCCTACAGCAACCTTAACAACAACCCGTCGTAAATCCGGCTGGCCGGGTTGTTCGGATCGGTCCCGTCGGTCTGTTCCTTCTCGTTGTCCGCGCCGTCCCCGTCCGGATCGTCCGCGTCGCCGTAGTCGATCGTGTTCAGGTAATGGATCTCCCAGGCGTCAACCAGGCTGTCCCCGTCGTTGTTGCCGTCCAGGGTGCTGTTGTACATCGTACGGACCGAGAGATCGTCGAACCACGTCTTGCCCCCGTAGAGCGAGACCCGCGCATAGTCGCTGACGCTCTCGTTGATGAACGTGATCTGCTCGGCCACGAGCACGTTGTCCATGAACAGGGCCCAGGTCTTGTTGGTGTAATGATGGAACAGCGTCACCCGCGCCCACGCGCCGGTCGCATACAGCGCGGAGCCGCCGCCGGAATAAGCGGTCGTCTTCTCCGCCCAGGCGTCCGTCGCCCCGTCGTACACCACGGGGTACGCGTTCGAGTTCACGTACAGCATCGCCGTGGCGTCCGAATCCAGGCTCGGCGGC
This sequence comes from Lentisphaerota bacterium, assembly GCA_016929365.1. Lineage (GTDB taxonomy): Bacteria > Verrucomicrobiota > Kiritimatiellia > UBA8416 > JAFGIZ01 > JAFGIZ01. The sequence continues at coordinate 1,832 of JAFGIZ010000095.1, read as the reverse complement.
GAATCCTGCGCCCACAGGGCCAGCTTGCCGTAAAACTCCGTCCACACCCGGTCCGAGGTCGTCGAAACCGGGTTCGTCACGCCCCGATCGAGGGGGATATACCCACCCAGGAACGAGCTGCCGTAGGCCGCCGTCGAGGTCGCGATGACCCCGCCGCTGCCGGTCCAGCCGTGGTAATTCGTGATCGAGTCGCCCTCGAGATACGCCTCGAAATCCTCGACGAACGGCGGCACCGGGCCCGTCAGGGCAAACCATACCGGCGTGCCCGAAAGCCCCGGCGCGCTGCTCAGGTCCGCGAACGTGATGCGGTTTCCGCTCAGCGTGCCCGACAAGGCCGTCCAGGCGCTGCCGTTCCAGTAATACCCGCTCGGCGCGTTGGTGCCGATTACGCTGTCGTCATAGCGCAGCGTCAGGTCGTAGTTCCCCGAATAGCTGCCGCTGAAAGCGATCTTCCACAACCCGATGAACTGCTCGCCCGACGGCGCCGCGGCCGGCAGCGTGGCGTGCTCCTCGCCCACCAGCTCGACCGTCAGGTTGCCCGCGCCCGTCACGTTGTCGAACGCCGCGTTCACGCTGTTGACCAGGTCGATCTCCGCGTCGCCCGGGGCCTCGCCCCAGTTCACGCTCTGCGCCCCGGTCCCGACCGACACGTCCGGAAGCTGCAGCAGGCCGACCCCCTTCGCATACCAGCCGTACCCGTCGTCGTTCTCGATGGTGCTGTCCACGCTCGCGAACCCGCTCATGTCCAGCGTCCCGCCCACCGCCGTCACCACGCCGTTGTTCTCCAGGTCCCCGGAAAAATCAACCGTCCCGTTCCCGCGGAAGGTGCCGCGGTTATCGGCCGAAACTCGAACCGCTAAATCAGCATCCCCGCCTCCATCCGTCAGCGTCCCACCGGTGAACAGAAAAGTGCCGTCCGCCGGTGTAGTTCCTGTTCGCGCGCTTCCCAACGAACCCAAGCCGATGTAGTTCGTCACCACAAAAGTACCGCCGCGCAAATCGTAGGTTCCGGTTCCGCCATCATTCCAGCCAAGACCTATATAGGCCAACGACGCATAATGCTTCCCGTCAGTTTGAAGAAAGTAACCCGTCGAGCTGTATCCGTTCAGGCCGTATGACACCTGGAACAAGTATGGATTCTTCAAAACAGCGCTGCTGCCCGTCAACTCGTACCGTCCGTCACCGTACGCGCCTACAAACGTTACTAATGAAACCGACGCCGTGCCCGCAGTGTGATAAAAGGCTCCCAACCCGGTGCCCGTATAACGGCCCAGCTCCAACCAATACCCATCGATCACACCGCCACTTAAGTTCCAGGTGGCGGAATTACCGGCCCCCGTCCCTACCCGGCATTTGTCGGTCATGGCGAGCGTTCCCCCGGTCATGTTGATCACGCCGTTGGTTACGTGCAGAAACTTAGTGGCCTCTCCCGAAGTCGAAATCGTAATCGTGCCATCCGGCACCCGTGCCGTATCCCCCGCAACGGGCTTCCCATTGTCCCATTTAGCTGTGTTCGTCCAGTTGCCCGTTGATCCATCCCATACAGTCGTCTTCGCCGCCAAAACGGGCCCTGCCGTTAGAACGGCCAGACATGCGAACAGACCTATAGCGTGGCGTTGGATCATGGTAGAACTCCTCCTCATCGACATCTTTAACATCCCGGACACACCGCATGCGCCGGATATTTGAACTATACCACGCTGTTTAGTGTATCACAGCCCGCGCGCATGGCAAGCCTTTAAAGCAATTTTTTGGTATCGTTCAGAAGTTGATGCCTGAGGCTATTGAGGGCATTCTCCGAGTGCGAGGCGAAGAGGATTTGAACATCCAAC
>JAFGIZ010000094.1 GCA_016929365.1 Lentisphaerota bacterium | reverse complement strand
GATCTCCGCGCGCCGCCAGGCCGCATACTGTTCGGAGAGTTTTGCCGCCCGCAATGCCGCGCGCACCCGCCCCCCGGAATACAGGAGCTGGCTTAACACGGCCGAGGCGCGGTATGTGTCGAGACTGCCCACCGCGACCGGCATCCCGTCCCCGAAATCGACCTCTTCCAGCTCGTCGGCACGCGTATAGCTGCCCTGCAGCGACACCGCCGGCAGGGCTTCGGACCGCGCCTGCACGACCCGCGCGTCGGCAATCCGCTCCTCGCGCGCCGCATTCAGCGCAGCGGCGCTGTTCTGCAACCCCAGGCGGATGCACGCCTCGAGCGTATACCGTTCTCCCCGCGCCGAAACGGCCGCCAGCACCGCCGCCGCCATCCAAACACGGCCCGTATGCATGCTTTTCAAAAAATATCTCCCGCCGCCCCCGGCCTTGCTTCGACACAATCAACCCGGCTATCCTGCCAGAAAAAGCCGCCCCATGCCAAAACACAATTGTCCGCCATGCCCTACGCTCCCGCATTAATGGTGTTTGCAGGCGCCGCCCTCGCCCTGCTGGCCGCCGGGATCCTGGCCGACCTGGCCCTGCTCTGGAGCCTGTCCCATCGTCCCGTCGACTGGGCCGCTTGCCGGCGCCGGCTCGCGTTGCGCCCCTGGAAGGCGCGCGACGCCGCCTGCATGGCGCTCCTGCTGGTCCTCGTGAACGCCGCATTCTTTCTCACCGTCCGCCTGGCCTTTACGCCGGCCGAAACAGCGCGCCCCGGCACGCTAGGCGTGCTCCTGCCCCTGCAGACGCTCCTTTTTCACGGCCTGGCGCTGCTCCTCATCCTTCTCCTGATGCGCGTCCGCCGGCTCTCCTGGTCCCGCGCTTTCGCGGGTGCGCCTGCCGCTGCGCCCCGCTGCGTCCGGCTGGGCCTGCTGTTTTATGTCGCGGCCCTGCCGCCTTTCGCCGCCGCGACCCTTGCGGGACACGGCCTGCTTAAACTGCTGGGCTGGCCCGTGCAGCCGCAGGGTATCGTCCTGGTCTTTTTCGCGCCGGACTATCCAATCTGGCTCAAAGGCTACCTGCTCGTCCTCGCCGTCGTCGCGGCGCCCCTGATCGAAGAAATGGTCTTTCGCGGCGTCGCGTTCCCCGTGTTCAGCCGTCGCCTGCGCCTCGGCTCCGCGGTGGCCCTCAGCGCCCTGCTGTTTGCCTGTGTTCACATGCACCTCCCCGCCTTTCTGCCCCTCTTCGTCATGGCGGCCGCGTTTGCGCTGGCGTACCTCTATACCGGCTCGCTGCTCACCTCCATCGTCATGCACACCTGTTTCAACGGCGTAAACCTCGCCGCCCTCTACTGCCTCCATACCTGGTCGCTGATGCCGTAATCCGTTCCGCGCCGCGCTCTCGCCGCCGTCCCGGCGCGGCCTGCCGCTCAGGCTTCGATTTCGATCACGTCGCCGGCCCGGTCCGCGTACGTTAACCCGACGGCCACGTGGCCGAACCCCGCCGCGGCCAGCGCGCCGCGCACCGCCTCCAGGGCCAGCGCGGGTGCGTTGCACTGGGCGCTCAGGTGCGCCAGCATCACCGTGCGCAGCGCCGGCCCCGCCACGGCCGCCGCCAGCGCCGCGGCCTGGGCGTTCGACAGATGACCCTGCCGCCCGGCAATACGCTGCTTCACCGACCACGGCCGGGCCGCCTCCCGCAGCATGGCCTCGTCATGATTCGATTCGATGATCACGGCCGCGCATTCGCGCAAACGCGCGCGGATCAACTCGGTCGCCATGCCCATGTCCGTCACAATGCCCACCCGCGCCCCCCCCGAGGACACGATAAACCCCACGGGGTCATAAGAATCGTGCGGCACCGAAAACGGCTCGAGGCGCAAATCGCCGATCTCGAACGGGGCCCCCGTCGTAAAGACGTTCCAGTCGAGCCCGCGCAACCCCGCCGTCCGCTCGATGCCCTCGATGGTTCCCGCATTGCCGTACAGCGCTACCCCGTAGCGCCGCGCCAGCACGCCGAGGCCCGAACGGTGATCGTCATGCTCGTGCGTCACGCAAACCGCGTCCACCGTCTCGATGCCGACACCCAGGGGCTGCAGCCTGCGCGCAATTTCCCGCGCGCTCAACCCGGCGTCGATCAAGACGCGGCAACGCCCCGTGGCCACGAGCGTGCAGTTACCCGTACTGCCGCTCCCGAGTACGCAGACCTTCACCATCTGTTCCAGTATTTGCTTGTGCTGTTTCTTTAAAACACGGACTATAAACCTATAGCGAACGGTCCGCAAAATGCCAACGCAAACGCTCAGCCTGAACCAGTCCCAGCAACTCCAGATGGTGTTGGCGCCCCAGCTCCGCCAGTCCCTGGAAATGCTCCAGCTGCCCATCCTCGAATTGCGCGCCCTGATCCAGCAGGAAATGGAGCAGAACCCGACCATCGAGGACGTGGCCACCGACCAGGCTAACGTCGAAATCGAGCCACCGGCCTCCACGGAAGAGAACCCCAACGATGAACTCGATTTCGAAAAGGAATACGAAGCGCTGGCGAAGCTCGACGACGAGTGGCGGGACTACTTTTTCCAGGACCTCCAGAATCGGCCCTATACGTCCGACGACGATGAGAAACGCCGCTTCCTGCTCGACTCGCTCCCGCAGAGCGAATCGCTCCAGGAACACCTTGTCGGCCAGCTCCGTCTGGCCGATCTCCCGGAAGACGAAGCGCGGATCGGCGAACTCATCATCGGCAGTATCAACAACGACGGCTACCTCCTGACCGGCCTGGAGGAGCTCGCCGCCAGCACCAACACGGACTTGCGCACACTCGAGGATCTGCTGTCGCTCGTGCAGGATTTTCACCCGACGGGAGTCGGCGCGCGCGATCTGCGCGAATGCCTTCTGCTCCAGCTCGAACGCCTCGGCAAGACCGACGCTCTCCCCGGCGCCATCGTCCGGGATCACCTCCAGCAACTCGCCGGCCGCAAGTTCCCCGAAATCGCCAGGGCGCTTAAGGTCCCCGTGGAGGAGGTGCAGGCCGCGGCGAACTTTATCGCCACGCTTGACCCCAAACCCGGCCGCCTCTATTCCGACGAACAGGCGAACTATGTCCTTCCCGAAGTCGTCGTCCAGAAGGTGGACGGGCGTTACGTCATTCTTCTTAACGACGATCAACTTCCGCACGTGCGGATCAGCCGGCACTACCGCCGCCTGCTCCAGGACCCGTCGACTACGTCCGACGTGAAGTCCTACATTCGCGAACGCATCCGCTCCGGCGCGTTTCTCATCAAGAGCATTCATCAGCGCCAGAAGACCATCCGGCGCATCGCCGAGGAAATCGTCCGAAACCAGACAGACTTTCTCGATCACGGCATTGCCAGGCTCAAGCCGATGACCATGGCGGAAGTAGCCCGCACCGTGGGCGTACACGAGACCACCGTCAGCCGCGCGGTGTCCGGAAAATACATGCAGACCCCCTCGGGCGTGTTCGAGATGAAGTACTTCTTTACGCCGGGCATCAAGACGGCCAACGGCACCGAGGTCTCGAACAAGAGCGTCAAGGAGATGATCGCCAACTTCGTCGCGTCCGAGGACAAGACCGATCCCCTGTCGGACCAGGAGATCATGGAAAAACTCAAGGCCGAAGGCATATCCATCGCGCGCCGGACCATTGCCAAGTACCGGCTCGTGCTCCGTATCCCGCCTTCCCACCTGCGCAAGGGATATTGACGGGCCATCCAGTCGCCAAGCTGAGCCAGCGTCTCGCGGACACGATCCCCCGCGAACACAGTTGGACTGCGCCGCCCGCCCCCTCTGCAGGCCTCGCGCTCCTGGCCTGGGCGCTCCGCAACGCGGTCGGCCAAGCGGTCCTGCTCATCGCCGACGGGCCCCAGTCGCTCGCCGCGCTGCATCGCGACGCCGCGACGCTGGCGCCTCGGGCGGATGCCCCGCTCCTGCTCTATCCGCCGGCCGAGGATCTCCCCGCAAGGCGCAGCCCCGAACCCGATCCCGACGTTCTGGGCCAGCGCCTCGCCGCCCTCCTGTGTCTGGCCGCGCCCCCACCGTCTCCCGCCCCCGCCGTCATCGCGACGGCGGCACAAGCCCTGCTCGAGCCCGGCCCCGATCCGGGGCGCCTGCACGCCGCGACGCTGCGCCTACGCCGCGGCGCCGAACAGGACCGGGACGCCGTCATCGCCCACACCCGGGCGTCGGGCTACCGTTTCGTTCCCGCCGTCTCCGAGAAAGGCGAGGCCGCCGTCCGGGGCGGACTCCTCGACATCTGGCCCCTCACCGAACCGTGGCCGCTCCGCGTGGAGTTCGGCGACACACGGATTGAATCCCTGCGCCGCTTCGACCCCGCGCCCCAGACGTCCGTCGAGCAAAGAGACGCCGCCGCCGTCCCGCCCGTCGCACTCCCCCCCGCGCCGGCCGGGGCCGGAGGGCTGGCCGCCTGCCTGCCCCCCGGCGCCGTCGTAATCTGGTGCGACGCCGACGCCATCGCCGAACACGCCGAACGCTTCGCGGCCCTGGCCGCCGAAGACGGACACGGCGGGACCTGCCTTACCCTCGCGCAGCTGCGCGCACGCCTGGAGACACCCGGCTCCGGCCCCCACATCAGCTTCAGGCTTCAGCCCGGGTCAGCCGCGCCGCTCCCCGTCGCGCTCCGCAGCGCCGCCGCCGTATTCAGTATCCCCTCCGGAGTCCTGCCGCCCGACCGGCGTGAACAGGTCCGGCGCGCCATTCTCGACGATCTGGCCGCCCGCACCCGGCGGGGCGTGCATGTCAGCCTGTACCTCGATACGCCCGGCGCCCGGGACCGCTTTCGCGAGACCTATCCGGCGGCTGCCGCCGCGCTCGACTTGCGCGTGGGCCCGCTTTCCGATGGCGTCGTGATCGACGAAGCCGGACTCGTCATTCTGTCGCACGGCGACCTCTATGGTCACCGCCGCGAAACCGGCTTGCTCTACAGGGCCCCCGCGCGCCGGGCCCCGGCCCGGCGCGGCGCCCTGGAACAGGTTGCCGACCTCTCCGCGATCGAACCCGGCGACTACGTCGTGCATGTCAGGCACGGCATCGGCCGCTACCTCGGCGTCCACACCCTGGAGCACGACGGCCGCCCGCGCGAAGTGCTCAGCATTGAATATGCCGGGGGCGCCCGCCTGCATATTCCCGTGACACACGTGCACCTGCTCAGCCGCTACGTCGGCCTCTCCCGCCGCCCGCCCGCCCTGCACCGCCTCGGCGGCAAACGCTGGCAGCGCGAAAAAGACGCCGCACAACGCGCCGTGATGGACCTCGCGGCGTCCCTCCTGGATACCCAGGCCGAACGCCGCGTCCGCCGCGGCATGGCGTCTCCCCCGGATTCCCCCTGGCAATACGAATTCGAAGCCGCGTTTCCTTTCCGCGAAACACCCGACCAGCAGGAAGCCCTGCACGCCGTCAAAGCCGATATGGCCTCCCCGCGGCCCATGGACCGCCTGATCTGCGGCGACGCCGGCTACGGCAAAACCGAGGTGGCCATGCGCGCCGCCTTTCAAGCCGTGATGGCCGGACGGCAGGTCGCCGTGCTCGTCCCGACCACCGTCCTGGCCCAGCAGCACCGCGACACCTTTACCGAACGCATGGCGGCGTACCCGGTGCGCATCGAAATGCTCAGCCGCTTCTGTCCCCCCGCCCGCCGCCGCGAGGTGCTGGCCGGCCTGGCGGACGGCACCGTCGATATTGTCGTCGGCACCCACGCGCTCCTCCAACCCTCGGTGCGTTTCCGTAAACTCGGACTCGCGGTTATCGATGAGGAACAGCGCTTCGGCGTGCTGCACAAGGAACAGTTCAAACACCTCCGCCGCTGCGTGGACGTCCTGACGCTCACCGCCACCCCGATCCCGCGCACGCT
>JAFGIZ010000093.1 GCA_016929365.1 Lentisphaerota bacterium | reverse complement strand
TGGACCCGCCGGATCTATTACCGGTTCGCCGGCGCGGAGGACGCGCATACGGCGCGGCTCGAAACGATCGGGCGGCTCGGCGATGCGCTGACCCTGACGGCGGGCTATTCCTGGAAGGATTTCGGCGACCTGGAGGGAGGCGGGGAAGTCGGCACGCAGGAGAAGACCGGGTATGACGAGCGGGACTGGGACGCCAAGCTGGAGTACGATCCGGGCGGCGGCGGGAGGCTGGTGCTGGCGCATCAGAACGTGGAGCTTGACGACGCCTGGCGGACGCACAAGACGATTTACGGGATCGGCTGGGAGGGGCTGACCGTGGGGGACGAGCTGCGCCGCGTGCTCGATCAGGAGCGCGAACTCACCTACGTGCAGTATCGCCGGGAGGCGCGGGGCGGTCCGGTCGAAACGCTGGAGGCGGGGGTTTCGTACCAGCGGCAGGCCGAAGACCGCGAGCGGGTTCGGACCCGGGACCGGTATGACGTCCAGGGGTTCGAGGACGGGACGCTGGGCGCGTTCATGCACGCGCGGTCGCCCTCCGCGCTGGGCAGCCTGGTTTACGGGGTGGAGTACTACCGCGACGACGTGGATTCGTTTCAGCGCAACCTGAATCCCGACGGGTCCGTCAAGAGCACGGCGATTCAGGGGCCGGTGGGCGACGCCGCCGCGTACGATCTCCTCGGCGTGTATCTCCAGGACGAGCTGCGCCCTGCGGAGCGTGTGTCGGTGCTGGTCGGCGGGCGCTACGAATTTGCGCGCGCCGATGCGGACGCCGTGGAGGATCCCGCGACCGGAGACCGGATGTCGGTGTCCGGGGACTGGGACGACGTCGTGGGCAGTGCTCGGATGCTTTATGCGCTCGACGCGGCGCGGACCTGGACCCTGTTTGCCGGGGTGTCCCAGGGCTTTCGCGCGCCCAACCTGTCGGACCTGACGCGGCTGGATACGGCGCGGACCGACGAGATCGAGACGCCTTCGCCGGGGCTGGATCCGGAACACTTCACGGCATACGAGGCGGGGTTGAAGGCCGCGGCGGCCGATCTTTCCGCTCAGGTCGCGTATTACTATACGGATATCGACGGGATGATTGTACGGACGCCGACGGGAAACGAGATAGACGGGAACCGCGAAGTCACGAAGCAGAACGGGGGCGACGGATACGTGCAGGGGTTCGAAGCGGACGGCCGGTGGCGTGTGGGGGCCGGGGTGACCGCGTTCGGCGCGTTTACGTGGATGTACGGGGAAGTGGAGACCTTTCCGACCTCGGACCCCGTTCTGGTGACGGAGTACATGGACCGCTTGATGCCGCCGACCGGGCGGCTCGGGGTCCGCTGGGCGCGGGCGCGCCGTTACTGGATTGAAGCCGCCTGCACGATGGCCGGCAAGGCGGACAAGTTGTCCACCCGCGACGCGGCGGACACGAGCCGCATTCCGCCCGGCGGGACGCCGGGCTATGTGGTTTATGACGTGCGTGCCGGCTGGAAGCCGTTGCCGGACCTGGCGCTGTCCCTGGCTGTGGAGAACGTAACCGATGCGGATTACCGTATCCACGGCTCCGGGGTCAACGAGCCCGGCCGCAACGTCGTCCTGACCGCGGACTGGGTCTTCTAAGTACTCTGGGTCGTAAATGCGGTGACGCATGCGATAAGGCATGAGATTCCTCGACTCCGCTTCGCTCCGCTCGGAATGACCATGCACGTTTCAGACTGTTCCGTCATAAGGTGCGACGCATGTGCATCGCGTCTTTGAACATCGAACGTCAAAGAGGATGCCCATGCAGGCCGGCCGACACACAAAAAAGCTGTTGCGGGTGCCGCGGAATGTGGTATGGTTCGTGATTAGGAATGAATCGTACCTTCAAGCAGAGGCCGGCTGGGGCGGAGCCGGAGGCGGTTGTGGCGGTATTGCGCCGTCACGGGATCAGGATGACGCATCAGCGTATGGAAGTGTACCGGGAGGTGACGGGCACGGGAGAGCACCCCGACGCGGAGACGGTGTATCGGCGGGTCAAGCGGCGGGTACCGGCGATTTCGCTGGATACCGTGTATCGGACCCTGAACCTGTTTGAACGGCAGGGCTTGATCGGCCGTGTCGGTGCGACGGGGGACCGCACGCGTTTCGATGCCAATGTGAAGCGCCATCATCATTTCGTGTGCATGCGATGCGGGCGGGTGACGGATTTTTACAGCGAGGCGCTCGACGCCTTTTCTCCCCCGCGCGAGGTACGTGAGATGGGACACCCGCAATCGCTGTACGTGGAAGTGCGCGGGATCTGCAAGGCGTGCACAGGTACCGAGGGTGACGGAAAAGCGGGGTAACCGGCAGCAAGTGTCTCCGGGCGAAAAAATTTGCCCATAAACAAGAATGTTTCTTATCTAGTAAATATCAGACAACGGGAAGGGAGGTGAGGCCTGGGATTGAGCATGGCAGCGGAAACGAATCCGATACTTGAACACACGGTTTAAGTAAGGGGAGAGACGGGATAAGACTGGTATAGAGAAAGATGGTTGAAGATGCGGGGATCGACGTGGACGCACTGCTCGAGCTGCTGGTCGCGAATGCGGCGGCGAGAGGTCGGCGAATCGCCGTTTGTCTCGAAATTCCTGCACCCGTAGTATAGAGATACCGTGACATTGCCGTTCCCGCCGGCCAGGCCGGCGGGGCGGCCCATACAGAAAGGAACAGACGTTATGTGTGAAGAGTATGGACAGATGCCGCTGATCGGCGAGAAGGCGCCGGAGTTCGAGGCGGAGACGACGCAGGGGACGATTCATTTCCCGAAGGATTACAAGGGCAAGTGGGTGGTCTTCTTTTCGCATCCGGCGGATTTCACCCCGGTCTGCACGACGGAGTTCATGACGTTCGCCAGCATGGCGGACGAGTTCAAGGCGCTCAACTGCGAGCTGCTGGGATTGTCCATCGACAGCACGTACAGTCACATTGCGTGGCTGCGGACGATCAAGGAGAAGATCGCCTACAAGGGGATGAAGGACGTGGAGGTCAACTTCCCGGTGATCAGCGACCTGACGATGGACGTGTCGAAGGCGTTCGGCATGTTGCAGCCGGCCGCGAGCACGACGCAGGCCGTCCGGGCGGTGTTCATCATCGATCCCGACGCCGTCGTGCGGGCGATCCTGTACTATCCGCTTTCGAACGGGCGGAACATGCAGGAGGTCAAGCGGCTGCTG
>JAFGIZ010000092.1 GCA_016929365.1 Lentisphaerota bacterium | reverse complement strand
GTCAGAAAAAATGGATCATGCTCCCGGGAAGGAAGCCTGCGGCCCCGCTCCTCGATGAATTTACACACTTATGTTGACAGTGCCGGATTTGGGCAACAGGCCCATCAAAGCTTGACCCGGCAGGGCGATCACGTCTATAATTCGATTCGACCTTGAAAAGGCCGCTTACAACCTGGAACCTGCGCGGACGGCAGCGGCGGCGGCCTTTGCACTCTCTCACGGGAACGGTGCCGTCCAGCCGCAGCAACGGGAGACCGGAACCATGAAACAGGGCGTGAACTTTTTGAAGGGATGGATCCTGGCGGCGGCGTTGTGCGCCGCGGGCCCGGCGGCCCGGGGCGATATGCTCTATTACCTGCCGTTCGAAGACGGCGCCGGGAACAGCTCGCTGACCAACGCCGGCACCCTGGGCGGCGTGGCGACGGAGAAGCTCTTTAACGGGGCCCCGGCGGGGAGCTATATCACCAACACCCCCCCCGGCATCGCGAGCGAGCAGGCCCGGTATATGGAAGCGTCGGCCGGCAACCGCGGGGCGATGTACTGGCTGCCCGACAGCAGCAACCGCCTGACCCTGAGCAGCGGGACCGCCGAGATGACCGTGACCGCCTGGGTCCGGTGGGACGGGGATAAAGTTCCCGACGTCAGCCGCGATGTGAAATGCGGCATCGCGGGGAACTGGATGGGAACGAAGGGCGGCTGGGCCTTCGGGATTTCGACGGACGGGAAACTCGGGTTCATCGGCGACAACAATACCGCGACGCGCCCGCAGTCGGAGGAACGGATATCCTACGGCGGCTGGACGCACGTGGCGCTGGTGCTCGATCAGAACATCAACGGCCTGGGCCGCTATACCTTCTACATCAACGGCGAGGACGCCGGCAATACCGCGAGCTGGGACAGTCCGGTAACCGATTGGCCCCAGGCGGTGTGGGTCGGCTCCTGCTTCAGCACGTCCGGCTGGCCCCTGAACGGCGCGCTGGACGACGTGCGGCTTTACGACGAGGCGCTGACGGAGGCCGAGATCCAGGCCATGGTCCCCGCGCGCACGATGCCGGAACCGCTTTACGTGCTGTCGTTCGAGAACGCCGCGGGCAGCGGATCGCTGACCAACAGCGGCACGCTGGGCGGCACGGCCGTGGAAGACGCGACCGGCGTCGGCCTCACGCCGGGCACGTACACCAACGACGTGGTCGACGGCCTCGGCACGACCCTGGCGCGGGCGGTGCCGACGTCCGTCAACGACGGGCCGTTCTATATCCTGCCGGACAGCACGAACCGGCTGACCCTGAACCTCGCCGCGGATCAGCGGCAGATGACCATTGCCGCCTGGGTGAAGTGGTACGGGAAAGTCAATACCTACGCCGGTTCGATGGAGAACGGGATTGCGGGCAACTGGAGCCCCGACGGCTGGTCTTTCGGGCTGTGGGACAACGGCAAACCCGCGCTGATCGCCGATAACGATGCCGGGATCGGCACCTTCCTGCCGTATGCGACCAACGGCATTCCGGTCGGCGTGTGGACGCACGTGGCGGTCACGATCGAGCTGGGTTACACGGGCGTGGCCGATTACGTCACATTCTACATTAACGGCGTGGAGAAACCCAACGCGGGCGCCGCCCTGGATAACGTCAACAACCCCGGCGGCCATATCTGGGTCGGCACGACCTTCGGGGCCGGCACGCGCCCGTTCAACGGCATCCTGGACGAAGTGCGCCTGTACGACCGGGTGCTGACGCCGAACGAGCTCAATACGCTCCTGAACCGGGGTTTGAAGTACTATTTCCCGTTCGAGGACGCCGCCGGCAACGGCTCGTTGACGAACGCCGCCATGCCGGGGGGCACCGCGGTTGAAACGCTGTTCGATCCGTCGCTGACGCCCGGCTCCTACAGCAGCGACGTGCCGTCCCGCTTGCCGAGCCGGCGGTCGCTGGATTTGCCGATGACGTTTTTCACCGGCCAGAACCGCGGGCCGTTTTATACCGTTCCCGACAGCGCGTGGAGACTGCTGCTGACCGGCGAATACGGCCATACGAACCTGACCGTCTCGGCCTATGTGAAGTGGGACGGCTCTCCCACAACGGAAAAGTTTCAGATGCATTCGGGGATCGCCGGGGGCTGGGTCAACAACGACGGCACGGTCAGCGGCTGGTGCTTCGGGTTGACAACGAACGGCTGGCCGATGTTGTGGCGGGATTCCAAGCTCAACTACACTCTCAATCCGTACACCTCGCAGGCGGTGGTGCCCATCGGGCGGTGGACGCACGTGGGCGTGACGGTCGACCTGGGAACCGCGGGGTCCGAACAGGTGCGTTTCTACATGAACGGCCGCCCCTACGCGAACGAGGGCACGGCGCTCGGCGCCGCCAATGAACGCGCGGCCGACTTCTGGTTCGGGTCGGCGTTCAACTCGGGCGGACGGCCCCTGAACGGGAGTCTCGACGAGCTGCGCCTCTACGACAAGGTCCTGAGCGACGCGGAGATGGCGGAGCTCTACCCGATGAAGGGGTCGATGATCCTGCTGCGGTGAGGGGGCGGCGCAGGGGGCAGCGGTTGCCGGGCGCGTGCGGCCCGTTACCGGCGGGCCGGGGCAAGCGACGGATCGATTGAATCGATGGATTCCATTCGGTCGATACAGGAGCCGGCGAGGATCATGAGACGCAGCGTTATGTGTATGGCCGTGTTTCTGGCCGCCGCGCACATGGGCTGGGCCGCGGAGACGGCGCCGGATCCCGCGGCGTTTCCCCGGATGATCTTCCTGCACAACATGTGGTGGTCCGGTCCGGGCTCGCCCCGCTTCATACCGGGCGGCGCGGCGGTGTCGGAAAGCCCGCACGCCGCGGCGGCCTCCGGCCATTACGAGAACGCGCCGTTGATTCCGCCGGCCGCCCGCGACGCCGCGGGCAACGCCCTGAGTCACGAGGACGGCAGGCGGGTGCAGGTTTTCCGCGACGCCCGGATGGCGGGCATCGACGCGGTCATTTACGACTGCTTCTCGGACCGGGTGAACACGTATATCGCGCTGTTCCGGGTAGCCGAGGCGGCCCGGCTCAGCGGCAGCGGGGTCCGGGTGTGTCCCTGCGCGGACCGGATGCCCGGGGACGGGCTCGATTTTCTCAAGAACCTCTGGGAATACCGCGACCCGGACTCGGGGCGCCTGTTGCGCGAACACCCCAACCTGCTGCGCACCGGCGGGCGTCCGATCGTGTTCGAGTACCACAAAGCCGGGGCCGGGGTCTGGGCCGAACGCCTGCAGCGCATGCAGGCCGCCGGCGGGGACGCGCGGGTGGTGGCCCATGCCGCCGACGGGATCAACAGCGCCGTGCAGGGCCGCTTGTCGCCCGCCGTCAGGGATTATATCGCGTTCGCGCCCGCGGCCTACCTGTTCGCCTCGCATGCCCGGGCGTTCGGCAACCCGGACCCGACCGACGCGCTGGGGGCGCTGGTGCGGACCTTCGACCCGCCCAAGGCGTTCGGCGGGCCCGTAGCGCCGGGTTACGTCGGCACCACGCGGGTGGGCAACCTGCTCGATCCGCGCGGCACCTGGCTGTACCGGCTGCAGTGGACGTCGCGGATCCGGGGGAATCCCGATTTCGTGCACCTGACCACGGGGAACGATTACTCGGAGACCGAGCAGGAGTGCTCGGCCAACAGCACCTTCACGTTCATGGACCTGACCCGTTATTTCGGGACGCGCTGGCGGACGGGCGCGTGGCCGGAGCCGGACGGGCCGCAGGCGTTCCTGAGTTACCGCACGACCGTCGCGCGCCGCGAACGGGCCGAGTTCGAGCTGGTGCTGCTGCGCCCGGAGTTGACCGGGGACGAAACGGAGGCCGGCACGGCCGGCCGCTTCGAGGCGGAATGCCGGGTGCACACGTCGTGGGGCGAAACGGTCGCGCTCCCGCCGGCCGCGCCGCGGGCGGCCCTGGGGCACGTCGTCTGGCGCTTCCGGCTCGAGGCGGGCTTCGACGGCGCCGGCTGGGGCCGGCCGGAGGTGAGCCTGCGCGTGGACGGAGAGCCCGTGGCCCTGCCGGACGGTCCGGCCGCGGGGTTCGGCGTCATGGACGACGGCGAGGAGCTGGC
>JAFGIZ010000091.1 GCA_016929365.1 Lentisphaerota bacterium | reverse complement strand
CGCTTACCGTTTTTTTCCTGCACCGGGGCGGCCTCGTGTACTACGGGGGGTTTATCGGGGCGGCCGTCGGGGTCTGGCTGTTCGCGCGGGCCCACGCGATGCCGGTGCTGGGACTTTACGATTTCGTGGTGACGTCCGTTCCCCTGGCCCATGCGTTCGGGCGGGTCGGGTGTTTGCTGAACGGCTGCTGTTTCGGCCGGCCGTGGAGCGGCCCGCTGGCGATCCGTTATCCGGCTGAAAGTCTGCCGTGGTGGCGCCATCTCGAAGACGGGCTGATCGACGCGGGCGCCGCGCGTAGCGCCGCGGTGCACCCGGTCCCGCTTTACGAAACCGCGTTCAATCTGCTGCTGTATGCCGGGCTCGTGGTGCTGTACCGCCGGCGGCCCCGGGCCGGCGTCACGGCGGCGTGTTACCTGCTTGCGTATCCGGCCTGGCGGTTCGGGATCGAGTTTTTGCGCGGCGACCCGCGCCTGATGCTCGGCCCGCTGACGGTCAGCCAGGCGACGAGCCTCGCCTTGCTGGGAGTCGGGACGGCGGTCCTGCTGCGGGCGCTGCGCCGGCGCGCCAGGGAATGAGCATGATGCGTACGGAGCTCACGGCCGACATTCCGGCCGCTCGCCTGGACGTCTTCCTGCACGGCCGGCTTCCCGGGTTGTCGCGGGCGCGGATCCAGGCGCTGATTCGCGCGGGCCGCGTGACGGTCGACGGTCTGCCCGAATCCCCGGGCCGCAAGGTCCGCCGCGGCACCCGGATTGTCGTCGACATGCCGCCGCCCGTGCCGGCGGACCCGCAGCCGGAACCGATCCCGCTGGACGTTCTGTACGAAGACCGCGACGTGGTGGTGGTCAACAAGCCGGCGGGGCTGGTTGTGCATCCCGCCCCGGGCCATGCCTCGGGCACCCTGGTCAACGCGCTGCTGTATCATTGCCGCGATCTGGGCGGCGTCGGCGGAGAGCGGCGCCCGGGCATCGTACACCGGCTGGACAAGGATACCAGCGGCGTCCTGGTCGCGGCCAAGCATGACGCCGCGCTGCAGGCGCTGGCGGCGCAGTTCAAGGGCGGGGCGGTCGAGAAGGTCTATCGGGCGCTGGTGTACGGGCAGCCCGATCCCCCAGCGGGACGCGTCGAAACATGGGTGGGCCGGAGCGTGCATAACCGCAAGAAGATGGCCGCCGAACCGCTGCACCGGACGGGGCGGCGGCGCGTGGCGGGACCCGGCCGCCGGGCGCTATCGATTTACCGCGTGACGGAAACGTTGGGGCCCTGTAGTCTGTTGGAGGTGCGCATCGAGACCGGGCGTACACACCAGATCCGGGTGCACCTGGCGCACATCGGCCATCCTGTTGTCGGGGATTCCCGATACGGGCGCCGCCGGACGGAAGGCGTCCCGGCGCCGCGGCAGCTGCTGCACGCCGCCGAACTGGCGTTCCGGCATCCGCGCAGCGGGGCGCGCGTTGCATTCCGCGCGCCGATTCCGGCGGATTTTCGCGCCGTGGTGGATGCGCTGCGGCAAGAGGGAAAGACCATACGGGAAAAAGAACATGACCATACCCATACGTCCTGAAGTTCTGCCGTTCCTGCCGTGGGCGGCGGCGTCCGGTCTGCTGCTGACACTACTGCTGTGGGTTCTGCCGCGTCCGCGGACCTGGCGGGCCCGCGTCGTTCCGGGCCTGCTGCTCGCGCTCGTTGCCGCGGCCGGTCTGCTGTATTTCTTTCGCGATCCCGAACGCACGCCGCCGGCGGACCCGCGGGCCGTCGTCTCCGGCGCCGACGGCGTCGTGGTGCGTATTCGCGATGTGCAAGAACCGCTGCTGGGCGCCGTGCCCTCCGTGGAAATCAGTGTTTTTCTCGGACTGTCCGACGTCCACGTCAACCGGGCGCCCGTGTCGGGCACGGTTACGCGCCTGGACTATATGCCGGGCGCCAAACAGCCGGCCTGGCGTGACGAGGCGTCGGCCTCCAACGAGCGGCACACATTTCTGATTGAAGGCGGACCGGCGCCGTGCGTGGTCCGGCAGATTTGCGGCGCGGTGGCGCGCCGCGTGGTTGCCTGGGTCGGCGTGGGGGACAAGGTGGACATGGGCGCAAGAATCGGTATGATGAAATTCGGGTCACGCCTGGAAATGGTCCTGCCGCGCGCGTCCGTGCGCGTGGCCGTAAAGGAAGGACAGCGAGTGACGGCAGGGGAGACGATTGTGGCGCGGGTGGAGCCCGGACCGGCGGAATGAAGTGGCGCTATCACATGCTGACCTGCTTTACGCTCACGATTCTGTTCGCGGGCGTGTTAAGCATCCTGAAGTGCGCGGAGGGCGACGTCCTGCTGGCCGCCAAACTGGTCCTGCTGGCGGGCGTGCTGGACGGGCTGGACGGATCGCTGGCGCGGCGCGTGCGCGGCGCGACGGACTTCGGCGCGCGGCTCGACACGTATGTGGATCCCATCAGCTTCGGCGTGGCCCCCGCCCTGCTTGCCTATACGGTCCTGTCGGGCGGCTGTGCGGGCCGCGGCGCCGCGGCGGCCCTGGTTATCGTCTCGGCGGGCGTGCTGCGCTTTGCGCGCGGGTGCGAGTGGCCGGATGAATCCGGCCGGCATATCTTCCGCGGCCTGCCGATTCCGGTCAGCGGCGTGTGGATTGCGCTCTTTGCGCTGCTGGCCGAGACCGGAACACTGGCCCGGCTGGGCGCGCTGGGCGCGCGACTCGCGTTAGGGGCGATGTGGCTGTTTACCATACTGTTTCTGCTGTTGCAGCTTTCCAATGTGCGCTACGTGAAGCCGCGCAAGGAGTTCCTGGCCGCGGGCATGGCGCTGGCCCTGGTGATCCTGCTGGCATTCGGCTATGCCGTCGGCCTGCTGTGCCTGATTATTTGCCTGGCCCTGCTGGCTTACGCCCTGACCGGGCCGTTTCTGGACGGAGCGCGGCGCCGGGGCAGGCGGGCATGACCGTTCCGGCCGAGGTGTATGCACTGCTGGCCCGCTACGTGGAAGGGCGTTTGGAAGACGGAGAAACGCACGTCGCGCTGGACCCGGTTGTACTGCAAGCCCCACCCCGCCCGGCGCCGGGACCGGAGGTGTGCTTCAGACGCAAAACGCCGCGGGACACGCCAGCCGCTGCGGCGCCGGACATGACGGAAACGGGTCTGGACCGCATTGCGGCACAGGTGGCGCAGTGTACCCGTTGCGCCTTGCACAAGACGCGGACGCGAACGGTGCCCGGCCAGGGCAGCGCCCACCCGGATATCCTGTTCGTGGGCGAAGCGCCTGGGTACGACGAAGATCGGCAGGGCAAAGCGTTCGTCGGCCGCGCGGGCCAGTTGCTGACCAGGATGATTACCGCCATCGGCTACACCCGCGAGCAGGTGTTTATCGGCAATATTCTCAAGTGCCGCCCGCCCAACAACCGCAATCCCGCGCCGCAGGAGATGGAAACCTGTCTGCCCTATCTGCGGGAGCAGATCGGACTGCTGAAACCGAAAGTCATCGTGGCCATGGGCGCAACGGCGGTCAAGGGGCTGCTGAACACGCAGACCGGGATCACGCGCCTGCGCGGCACGTGGCACAGCTTCGAAAGAATCCCGGTCATGCCGACCTTCCACCCGGCCTACCTGTTGCGAAATCCCGCGGCCAAACACGAGGCCTGGGACGACCTCCAGGCAGTGCTCCGCAAACTGGGGAAGCCCCCGCCCCGCCGGAACGAGCGGAACCGCGGCCGGACCCGGCCGTAAACCTGCATTTTTTGACTTGCCGGACTATGCCGGTGTGATAAGGTCCGCCCTCCGTTCGGCCCGTCAGGACGCGCCCATCGTCTAGTGGTCAGGACACCAGGTTTTCATCCTGGTAACCGGAGTTCGATTCTCCGTGGGCGCGCCATCGGGGAACCGGCGCGGTCAATGGGGGGCACACCGCTCCAGAACCACATTCCGGACTCAACATTGACCCGTACGGTGTCAGCCTGTATGCTCCCGACGTGGGTCGCGCGTGCGGCCCGACCGGTACGGACAACACGGGCGCAGGCTCCCCCGGAAAAGAGGCCGGCCTGCAGAAGGAAAGGTAAGGATTCGATGATGCGTACAGGGAACGGACGGAGAGCACAGCGCGTGAGCGCGGCAATCGTTTGCGGACTCCTTCTGGCGGCGGGCCTTGCCCTGTATGCAGAGTTCCGGCACCGCAGGCCCGACCATCCCCTGGCCGAAAACGAGGAAGCCTTCGGCAGGCTGCTCTCCGCGATACGCGAACAGCAGGCGTTTATCGTATGGAGCTCGAATCGGTCCGGCAACCATGACCTGTTTCTGCTGCGGCTGCCGGAGCTGGAGATCGTGCGCCTGACCGAACACCCGCATATCGATTACTATCCCCGCATTTCGCCGGACGGCCGCCGGGTGGTTTTCGCCCGTTCGCAGGTGCCGCAGGTGTCGCAGCGCAACAAGGTTCCCTGGGATGTTTATATCCTGGACCTGGCCACCGGACGGGAAACATGCGTGGCCCAAAACGCGAATGCGCCGACCTGGGCGGCGGACGGCCGGAAAATCTTCTACCAGCGCAACGCCGACAGCTTTGTCGAGCACGACCTGGACTCCGGCCGGGAGTGCGTGCTGTTCGAGAGCGGCGAAGGGCATATTCCGGAAGGTATCTCGCTCTCGTACCCGGACTTCAATTGCGCGGAACAGAAGCTGGCCGTCACCGTCCGCGGCGCCAGACGCATGACGGCGATCGTGGGCCGGAACGGGTCCATCGAACGCGTGGGCGGCGGCTGTACGCTTTCCTGGGCGCCGGGTAACGCGTACCTTTACCTGATCGGCCACGGGGGCAAACAAAAAAACGTGTTCTACCGGTACAACCGCGACACCGGCCGGAGCACCCAGTGGCTCGACCTGCCGGGCGATCACAGCCATGAATACTTTCCGCGCGTTTCGCGATGCAACCGGTACCTGGTATTCGGCGCCAGCACGGGCGGTCACGAACTGGACGTCGCGGACTACGAGCTCTTTATCTGGGAAATCGGGAAGCCCCCGGAACAGGCCGTGCGGCTGACGTACCACACCGCCAACGACTGCTGGCCCGACATCTACATCCATGAGGACGAGGCAGCGAAGTTTGCGGAGAATTCCTGACCGGCTTATGGACAAAACAACGGCCTCGGAAACCCGCTGTGAAACCGTCGCGAAATCGCTCCTGGCGGGCGCGGTCATGTCGGCCGGCAACGGCGTCACGATCGCGGACGCACGCAGGCCCGATATGCCGCTCATCTTCGTCAACCCGGCCTTCGAGCACATCACCGGGTACCCGTCGCGCGAGGTTATCGGCCGCAACTGCCGGTTTCTCCAGGGGCGCGCCACAAGGCAGCGCGGACTGACGACCGTGCGCCGCGCGCTGACCGCGGGCCGGCGCTGCAGCGTGGTCCTGGAAAATTTCCGTAAAGACGGCGCCCGCTTCTGGAACGAACTGTACCTGGCGCCGATCCGCGACCGGCGCGGAAACGTGACCCATTTCGTCGGCATTCAGAACGACGTGACGCGGCGGATCGAAGCCGAGCAGGCGGAAACGCGGCTGCGCCGCAAACTCCGTGCCGGGAACCGCGCACTGCAGGCGGCGAACGAACAGAAAAACGCCCTGCTGGGTATGGCGGCCCACGACATCCGGAACCCGCTTGCGGTCATCATGCTTTGCGTCGAGATGTTGACCCCCCGGCCCGGGAAAACCCCGGACCGGAAGATGCAGGCGAAGATGCTGGGACGCATCAAACAGAATGCGCAATTCATGCTGCAGATGGTTAACGATCTGCTCGACGTCACGAAAATCGACGCAGGCACATTGTCGCTCGAATGCGCGGCCTGCGATCTGCGGACCCTGATTCGCGAAAGAATGCCGATGTACCGCCACAGCGCGGCCGCAAAGGGCGTCACGGTGCAAAGCCGGTGCGCCCCCGCGCTCCCCCCGGCGTATGCGGACGGCGCGCGCATCACCCAGGTCCTGGACAACCTCGTTTCCAACGCCGTGAAGTTCTCGCATCCGCGCAGCCCGGTAACGATCCGGGCGCAGCGGGAAGATAACGCGCTGCGCGTAGCGGTTATCGACCGGGGCCAGGGGATTCCGGAGGACGAAAGACAGCGGCTCTTTGAGCCCTTCTCCAGAACCAGTGTGCGCGGGACGGCCGGCGAATCCTCCACCGGGCTCGGGCTCGCGATCTGCCGGAAGATCGTCGAAGGCCACCCCGGCGGCCGAATCGACGTGGAGAGCGAATTCGGGAAAGGCTCCACCTTCAGCTTCCGGCTGCCCGTTTACCGGGCGTGACCGCGAGGGCCCGCTACAGGCTGTACCAGGTGTCCAGAACCTGTTCCGGGGTGAGCGGGTTGTCCGAATCCAGGACCGGGTGGAGCATGGGAATCAGGCAGCCCTGCGCGGCCCACCCGTGCAGGCGGCGCAGGTACTCCGGCACGGATTCGCCGTCGCGCCGGGGCCACCAGCCCCAGTAGACCTTGCCGGCTTCGGCCACGCGCTGCATGTCGACCTCGAAAGGGTGGTCGTGCTCGTGCCCCGGGATGAGCCCGAAGTTGATGGCCTTGACTTCGGGGATCTGCAACGCCAGCTCGGTCAGGACGTCGCTGCGCCCGCAATAGTGAACCCACGCCCCGTCGAAGTACTGCGCCAGGCGCCGCGTATACGGCAGGGCAAAGGTCTCCATCACCTCGCGCCCCACGATCGCGGTCGTGTCTTCGCAGATCCGGATGCCGAAGTTCTCGGCGTACAGCGCGCCGCTGTGATGGCACACTCCGCGCGGTTCGCCCGAGACGGCCTTCATCCATTCATGGGTCCGCTTGCCCAGCTCCAGGCAGATCTCCAGAACATGATGCAGCAGGGGCGGGTCGTCGTAAATCAGCAGAAAGATATCGTCGCCCAGCAGCAGGTGGGCCAGGTCGAACGGCCCCTGGGTGTCCATGCAGTAGAGGGGCAGCGTGTCGCCCATCAGGTCTTTGTGCCGGCGCATGAAATCCAGCCCGCGCGCGAACGTGCCGCGCGGCGCGATGTCGTCAAAAGTCAGGGCGGCCGCTTCCTCGCGCGTCAGGTGCCGCTTCAGCCAGGGCATCTTGTCGGGGAATACCTCCTGTTCGAGCCCCAGGCAGGACAGCAGGACACCGGTCCCGTAGTTGCCGCGCGAGGAGGGGACGATGTCGCTGTTGCCGTTGGCACCGGCACAGGCGCCGCGCACCTGGCTGCAGACCATCAGGTCGATGTCGTCAAAGGCCTCCTTGAAATCGGGCGCGGGAATGGCCTCCTGGTCCGGCGTTAAGGTCCCCGGCAGATGGGCCGGCCAGGCATCGGGCCGCTCCCCGCGGAACACGGCTGCCTGGCGCGC
This sequence comes from Lentisphaerota bacterium, assembly GCA_016929365.1. Taxonomy (GTDB): domain Bacteria; phylum Verrucomicrobiota; class Kiritimatiellia; order UBA8416; family JAFGIZ01; genus JAFGIZ01. The sequence goes on along the minus strand of JAFGIZ010000091.1, from coordinate 8,797 downwards.
GCGCGCCAGGGCCACCCGTTGCGGATCCGGCGCGTAAAGCACCCGGAGGTGTTCCATGTCGAACGTCATGCGGGCGTACTGTCGCGCCGTTCACGCCCGCGGTCAAGCCGCATCCCGGGAGCCGCGCTGACCCTGGCGCGCGGGCAGACCGTGCTGAAGCGCCTTGACCGCGCTGCGCCGAACGGGTACAGGGCGGAGTCATCCATGGATTCACTGACACAAGCTACGCTGGGCGCCGCGGTCGGCCACGCCTGCTGGAACCGGCAACTCGGCCGCCGTGCGCTGCTCTGGGGCGCCGTCCTGGGCACGCTGCCGGATCTGGACGTGGTCCTGTATCCCGTCCTCGACGACGTGCAGCGGCTCTACTGGCACCGCGGCGAGTCGCATTCCATCGGGTTCGCGGTCCTGGGGGGCCTGCTGCTGGCCCGGCTGCTGTGGACACACAGGTGGAAAACCGCGCTTCCGTTCCGGCGCGCCGTGCTGGGGGTCTGGCTGATCTTACTGACGCATCTGCTGATCGACTACTTCACGATTTACGGCACGCAGCTCCTGGCGCCTTTCTCGCGCTACGGCTTCGGGCTCGGCAACCTGTTCATTATCGACCCCTTCTACACCGTGCCCCTGCTGGGGGGCGTCGCGGCCGCCGCCGTGCTCGGCGGGCCCGCCGGACGGCGGGCCGTCACGACCGGCCTGGTCGTCAGCACGCTCTACATCCTGTTCTCGCTGGGATCGCACGCCTACGCGGACCGTGTATTCCAAAGCCGGCTGGCGCACCGCAACGTGACCGTGCTGAAATCCCTGACCGGCGCGACGCCGTTCAACACCCTGTTGTGGCGGCACGCAGCGCTGACCCCCGAGGGCGTGTTGATCGGCTATTTCTCCGTCATCGGCAACCGCCCCGGTGATGCCGTCCGGTTCGAGCGCGTGCCGCGCAACGAGCATCTGCTGGCGCCTTACCGGGGCCAGAGAAACGTCGCGGCCGTTACCTGGTTTTCAAAGGGCTTCTGGTCCGCGGCGGAAACCAACGGGGTCGTCACGGTCTCGGATCTGCGGTTCGGCGAGTTCCGCGATACGCCCGGCGCGCCGCCCGAAACATGGCATCATGCTTTTTCCTGGACAATCACCGGCGACCCGGACGCGCTCCCCACGCAATCCGGCGTCCCGCGCGACACCCGCGCAGCCCTAGCCGTGCTCTGGAACCGGCTGCGCGGCGCGGCGGACTAATTACCCTTCCGGAGGGGCCGGCCTCCTCGCACAACGCCGGGCCCGACCCGCTATTCGACTTGCGACGTGTTGCGCAGCCAGTTCTCCACCTTGCCGATCATGTCCGCCGTCTTGAGCTTCATATTGTCCCACTGACTCTCCGAGGCCTGCCCCAAATCCGCAAGCGCAGCGTCCACCTTCTGCTTCTGCTCCTGCAGCTCAGCCCGCATCTGCGCCGCTTTTTCGCCAGACTGTTCGGAAAGGTCGGCAAGCTGGGCCTGCAACTGCTGCGACAGCTTCTGAAGCTTCTCCGTGATCTGCGCTTTCGAAGCCTTTGCATAGTCGCCCATCGCCTTGACGGCCTCTTCGGTTTCCTCTTTTACGGCTTCCTGCTTTCTTTCCATGTCCGACTCTTTCATCGTGGCTGGATAATCCTCCGTTTGCGCCGTTTCCGGCTGTTCCGGTTGGCGGCCGCACCCGGCGGCCCCCGCCATGAGCGCGGCCATGAAAACCGTTAGTACATACCGCATCGTTTTACCCTCTGTGTTGTGCGTCGCGGCCCCCGCGCCGCCGCGCGAAAGTCCTGCCGCTCCGCTATCGTGCCCTCATTCTGCCGCCGGTATCCCCGAAACGCCATCGGGGAAAAGCAGATCCTGACGGTAGAAAAGCCTTACAGCCCCGGCGTTACCCCGGCCGTGGGGAAACCGGCTTTTTTCAACCGAACCTGATGCCCGGGTTACACGGCGCAAGGACGGCCTTGGGCCGGCCTACCACCGCCAGGTCGTGACGCTGCCTTCGCGGAGCTTGGCTTCCAGCTTCCGCCGCAGCCAGGCCCGGATCGCGGCCCGGACAGCCGGCACCAGCAGCAGGAACCCCGCCGCGTCGGTAATCAGGCCCGGCGTGACCAGCAACAGCCCCGCGGCCAGGATCATCACTCCGTCCATCAGCCGCGGCGCCGGCATCCGGCCCGCCGTCAGATCGCGGTGAATCGCCATGACCACCCGCATGCCTTCCGCGCGCGCCATCACGGCCCCCGCTATGCCCGTGAAGATCACGAGCGCCAGCGTCTTGCCGAGCCCGACGAATTCGTGGACTTTCAACAAGACGGCCAGCTCGGCAATCGGCATGAATATGAACGCGGCCAGAAGATAGGTCAGAATCATGAGGCTGCCTCTAGGCGCTTTGGAACTAACGGTCCGATGTCCGCTCCTCGAGTTCGTCGATATCCCCGTTCTGCTTGAGCCAGAGCCCGATCACCGGGACTTCGGGGAACGTGGCGCGCAGGCGGCGGACAGCCGCCAGCGTCTGGCCATTCTGCTCGGCTTCGGGCGCCGGGTTGCCGGCGCAGTCGTCATGGCCGATAACCGCGACACCGTTCGAGCCGTGTTGCTGTACGGAGATCCGGACGCGCCGTTCGATCGAGGCGATACTCTCTTGGTCTTCACCCCCCGCGAGTATCCGGTTCGGCCCGGGCTCGCTCACGATATCCACGTATTCGGCATCGAAACGTTTCTGCAGGAAGCGGATGACCGGCAGTTGCGCCCGGCCGTCCATGCAGTTTATGGCCGTGCAGAAGCTCATGGCATCGTCCCCCTCCTGCGCCGCGCCGGGTTACGCACCGGCGGTGTCTCCCGGTACGACCGCTCCGTGTTCGCGCAACAGGGTGTAAATATCCTGCAACGGCAGCGCCTCCGGGTCGACGCCCGTCCGGGCGCTGAGCGCGGCCATGGCCCCCGCCGCCTGGCCCATGGCCATACAGGGGGCTTCCACGCGCAGCGCCGAATTCGCCTCGCGGTCGCTGGACAGACACCGGCCGGCGACGACGAGAAAACGGCTATCCGCGGGCAGCAGCGCCCCGCGCGGAATCGTCGGCAGCACGCCCGGTTTTAACGGCCGCGTATTGATGCCCCTGCCGTCGTGCAGGTGCTCGTCGATGGGGTAGAACGCATAGCACAGGGCGTCGTCGAAAACCCGGCCCGACTCGTAATCCGCGACGGTGACCGTCTGCTTGCCGCGGATCCGCACCGTCTCGCGAATGCCCGCTTCGGGACATACCCAATCGAGGCGGAACGCCTCCAGGCCGGGCTGTTTCCGGAAAAAACGGTACATGCGAAGCAGCGCCCGGCGCGCCTCGATCTCCGCGGCGGACCGGCCCGCGCTGGTCTGCGCATCCGGAGCCCGGAAGTGGTTCGCGTTGTGCCCGTACCGCTTCAACAGCGCCTCGGGCCCGTCCTCGCGCCAGCCGATGTCCGTGACGAGCAACTCACCCGCCGCCACGGCCTTGTCCGCGGCGGCCTTCAGCGCGGCATAGTCCAGCGTATCGGGGTCGTAGCCCGAGCAGCGGAACGTGAGGGTCCCCGGCTGCACGGTCTCCGCCCCGATCAATTCGAATCCCGCCAGGCCGACCGCGTTCGCATCGCCGGTCGCATCCACAACCGTTCGGGCGCGGCAGGACTGCAGGCCGGTCTTGGTGCAGAGCTCCACGGTCCACGTTCCGCCGGCCATGCGGACGCCGGCAGGCATCGTGTGGAACAGGATATCCACGCCCGCGTCAAGAAGCGCCTGGTCGGCCAGCGCCGCGAAGAGGGCCGTGTTGAGACGCATGGGACGGGGGTCGCGGCCGTCTTCGGGCAGCCGCTGCCCCGTTTCGACCAACGTCGCGGCGACCAGCTCCCAGCCGATGCCCCCGATCACCTGGCGCCCCCACGCAAAGAAAAGCGCGGGGCAATTGATGCCGCCGACCGTCAGCGTCCCGCCCAGGATGGCGTTCTTTTCAACCAGCAGGGTCCGGGCCCCGGCGCGGCCCGCCTGGATAGCCGCCACAACGCCGGCGGTGCCGCCGCCGAACACAATCACATCGTATTCCTGTTTCATGGAAAAAGGATCGTACGAACAAGCGCGCCCCGTGTCCAGACGTCCCTTGCCGCGGCCCGCAGCCCCGCTACATCTCGGCCCAAAAGATACATAAATGTATTTAGCGGGTCCACAACCACACAATAATGTTATACGTTCATTGGGGAGTCGTGGTGCGGATTTCTTGCATCGCAGGGTGTAAGCCATTAACAGGCAGCCGGATATGCGGGTTCAGGCCGGCCTGTCGTCGAAATCTGGCACGCGACATGCGACACGACCGGCTCTAACGGAAAAGAGTATGGGTTCGGTGAAGTCAGGAGAGTGTATGAGGAAGCGGTTCAAGTTGGGAGTGTGGGCAGCCCTCGTTATCGCGGGACTGCATTGGGTGGGAGTCGCCTCGTGTTATGGGCAAACAGCGCCACCGGGGTCGGAGGCAGACGTGGCCGGCCGTGCGATGTTCACCGTGAACAACGTGTGGATGATGGTGGCCACCTTTCTGGTTTTCATCATGCACCTGGGGTTTGCCACGTTGGAAACCGGGCTGACCCGGGCCAAGAACAGCGTAAACATCCTGTTCAAGAATACGCTGATCGTTGCGATTGGGGTTCTGACCTACGCGCTGGTCGGCTTTAATCTCATGTATCCCGGGCAAAGCTGGCTCATGGGCAAGTTTCTCGGGTTCGGCGGCATCGGGCTCAGCCTGCCGGAGGGCGGCCTGGGAAGCGCCTACAACGCCGGCTATACGTACTGGACCGACTTCATCTTCCAGGGCATGTTCGCGGCGACCGCGGCGACCATTGTCTCGGGGGCCGTCGCCGAACGCATCAAGCTCAACAGCTTCCTGATTTTCTCGATGCTGTACGTGATGTTTATCTACCCGCTCGTGGGATCGTGGGGGTGGGGCGGCGGCTGGCTGGCCGCCCGGGGCTTCCACGACTTCGCCGGCTCCACCTTCGTCCATTCCGTCGGGGGCTGGGCGGCCCTGGCGGGCGTGATCGTCCTCGGGCCCCGTCTGGGAAAATACGTGGGCGACACCGTGAAGCCCATCATGGGGCACAACCTGCCGCTGGCGGCCATCGGCGTGTTCCTGCTGTGGCTCGGGTGGTTCGGTTTCAACGGCGGCTCGGTGCTTTCCGCGGATGCCGGGGCCGTATCCTACGTCCTGGTGACCACGACGCTGGCCGCGTGCGCCGGCATCGTGGCCTCGATGATCACGAGCTGGTCGGTGCAGCATAAGCCCGATTTGACCATGGTGCTTAACGGCTGCCTGGCCGGGCTGGTGGGGATTACTGCGGGCGCGGATGTGGTTTCGCTGAAGGCGTCGATTGTGATCGGGGCCGTGGCCGGCGTGCTGGTCGTGGTTGCCGTCCTGCTGTTCGACAAGGCGAAGCTCGACGATCCCGTCGGCGCGTTGTCCGTGCACCTGGTCTGCGGCGTGTGGGGGACCTTGGCCGTGGGGGTTTTCTGTAGCGAGTTCAGTGTTGTGACGCAGTTGATCGGCGTCGTTGCCGCCGGCGCGCTGTGCTGCGTCTCGGCGCTGGTCATGTTTGTCGCCATCAAGGCCACGCTGGGGCTGCGCGTGAGCGAGGAGGAGGAACTTAAGGGCTTGGACATCGGGGAACACGGCATGGAAGCGTACAGCGGGTTCCAGATCTTCACGTCTCAGTAAGGATGTTACGATGAAATTTATCATAGCCTACATACAGCCCGAGAAGCTGAACGCCGTCAAGCAGGAGCTCTATACGCGAGAGGTCTACAAGATGTCCGTAACCAATGCCCTGGGGTGCGGCCAGCAGAAGGGCTACCACGAATCCTATCGCGGCGTCGATGTGGAGGTGAACCTTCTGAAAAAAGTCCGTCTGGAGATCGCCGTCAACGAGGACTTTGTCGAAAAGACCATCGAAGGCATCTGCGCCGGTGCGCGGAGCGGCAACATCGGCGACGGGAAGATCTTCATTCTCGACCTGACTGAATGTATCCGGATCCGGACCGGCGAGCAGGGCCGCGAGGCGATCGGCTGAGCGGCTATGGCTTAGTGCCCTGGGTCGTAAAGAGGGTGACGTATTCGATAGGGCGTGAGGTTTCTCGACTCCGCTTGGCTGCGCCCGGAATGACCATGCAGAGCCTGTCATTCCGAGCGAAGTCGAGGAATCTCCATCTCCCTGCAATACGTTACAGTATGTGCGACGACGTGTACTTAGGGCCGTGCGCCTCTGCGGACAGTCCGGGGCGTCGGCGGTAGGCGCGCGGGGTCATCTGCAACTTGGAGCGGAAGACCCGGCTGAACGCCTGCGGCGATCCGAACCCGGCTTCCGTTGCAATCTCGGCGATGGGCAGGTCGGTGGTGTGCAACAGGGCCATGGCCCTGTTGAGACGGTAATTAAGCATGTAACGGCCCAGGGGCACGCCGGCCGTTTGCCTGAAAACCGCGCGCAGCCGCGAGACGGATAACCCGACTGCCGCGGCGATGTCCGCCGCGCCGAGCGGCCGGCCGCGCCGTTCCGACATCAGCCGGTTGACCGTGCCCGGCAGATGATCCTGCGGCGCGGGCGGCAGGTCCGCGGCCTGGGCGCTTGCAGCCAGCCGCAATGTCAGCAACAGGCGCAGCAGGGCGGTTTGCAGCAGGGCGCCCTGCAGGCCGCCGCCGCGGTCCTCCCCGTGCCATGTTTCGAGCAGCGCCCGCCAGGCCGACCGCGCGTCGTCGTCGAGGGTCACGACCCGGTAGCGGAGCGGTTCCAGGAGCGCGCCGTGACTGAGCTCGAACGTGCAGAAAAGCCACTGCAGGCCGGGGGCGGCCAGGTGACTGTAGTGATGAAACTGAAAGGGATGCACCAGCAGCGAACGGCCGGGCCCCAGCGGCAGCGTGCGATGGTCCACGTGTACGATCCCCGGCGTCCGCAGATTCAGGATCAGGACGAAACGCGAATGCGAGCGGTTCAAAAGCGCTTTCTGCTGCAGCGTGCGGACCGTGGTCCGCAGAAAGAGCAGAATGTTCACCGGAACAGGCAGGCGGCTCGTGCGTCCGCGGCCCTGAAAATAGTCACGCGGCTCGGCGAGGCGCAACAGCGAACGGTCAGGGAGCATCATGCCGCCAGCCTGCCCTACCGGCGAGGCATCGTCAATAGTGTTAATAAGTGATCAATAATGATAAATAAATAACCTTTATGCCTGCCTGGCGCGCTTGCACCATCACAACATGAAGCGGGACAGGGGGACATGCAGGGTTGCTGCGGATTGCGTCCTGCGTATCGCGCCGGACCGGATCAAGCCGGAGCTCGATCCGGAGTTTGTGCCGGCCCTGTTGTGGTGGCGCGCGTACGAGGAGGCGCGGGCGGCTTGCGGCGCGGCACGGGAGGTGACCCTCGTTCTCGAGCGGCCGGACGGGACGGCGTTTCATCACACCATGCGGATCATGCCGCCGCGGCCCGGGTGGGATGCCGTAACGTTCAAGACCGTTGAACGGACGGTCAAGTTTCTCCTCTGGCAGAAAGGCGGTTCACGGATCTATATTGCCGGCGCCGACGACGTGGGCCGGACCCTTGCGGCGCAGTACGGTCCGGGCGGGCCCCGCGCCTTTGACGCCGACATTCTGGGCCGGCGCGTTTTCGGCGAACCGCTGCGCGTGTTCATTTGCGCGCCCGGCGCGCTGCCCCGTGGTGAACGACGGCGAAGTCACCGCGCTGGCCGGGGCCATGGCCGTGCAGGACAACGCGCTGCTGGGTCTCGCCATGGGCACCAGCCTGGCGGCCGGCTATTGCGATCCGGAGGGGCGGATCAGGCCCTGGCTCAACGAGCTGGCCTTCGCGCCGGTGGAGTATCGCGAGGACGCCCCGGCGGACGAATGGTCGGGCGACCTCGGCTGCGGGGCGCAGTATTTCTCGCAGCAGGCCGTGGGCCGCCTGATGCCGGCGGCGGGCCTGCCCGTGGACGGGAAGCAGACGCTGCCCGAGCGGCTGAAAACCGTGCAGCGGCTCATGGCCGCGGGCGACGAACGGGGCCGCGCCGTGTATGCGACGATCGGAACGTACCTGGGGTACAGCATCGCCTGGTATGCGCGTTTCTACCGCATACGGCACCTCATGCTGTTGGGCCGCGTTGTAGCGGGTCCGGGCGGCGACGTGATCGTGGAACAGGCCCGGCGCGTGCTGGCGCGCGAAGCACCCGCGCTGTCCAACGGGTTGCATATTTTCCTGCCCGATGAGACAATGAAACGGTGCGGACAGGCGATCGCGGCAGCCGGCCTGCCCGGGACCGGAAAGGGGCGCCGCGAGCGGACAACCGGAACCGGAGGGGCCTCATGAAATTCACGCAACAGGACGCAGATCTTTATGTGCCGGACGGGACCCCGCTCCCGCGCGCGCTGGAGCGGACCACGCACCTGGCCGTCGGGGCCCACCCGGACGACCAGGAATTGATGGCCTATCACGGGATTGCGGCCTGCTTCGGGGCGCCCGACAGGTGGTTTACGGGCGTGTGTCTGACAGACGGCCGGGGCAGCTCCCGGGCGGGGCCGTATGCCCGTTACACCGACGCGGAGATGGCCGCGGTCCGCCGGCTGGAGCAGCGCAAGGCGGCTGGGATCGGCGACTATGCCTGCGAAATCCAGTTGGCGTACCGCAGCGCGCACGTCCACGATCCGTCCAACACCGGGGTATTGGAGGACCTGGTCCGGATTCTCGAGACGGCACAGCCGCAGGTGGTCTACCTGCACAACCCGGCGGACAAGCACGACTCCCACGTG
>JAFGIZ010000014.1 GCA_016929365.1 Lentisphaerota bacterium | reverse complement strand
GTCACGTAGCGAAACCGGCCCGGAGTCTCCGCCCCCGCATGACGCACGTAACGCTCGAACAGCGCAAGGTCCCCGGTCGCCACGCGCCACCATTCCGGACACGGCCTGGCCATCCATGTCAGGTCGAGAAAATTGAACGGCCCCGTTCGCAGGAAGTCCGTGCCGTCCTCCGCCGAAGCGACCGCCTCCACCGCGCCGGTCGGCGACGCCTGAATCCACGCGTGTCCGAACCGGCGCCAGTCCGCACCGCTCATGCGCAAGGTAAAGTAGCTCTTGCGCATGAAATCCGGCAGGCCGCGGTCGATCGTGCTGTTGCACGGATAGATGCCGAAGGGCGAGCCCGGCGCAGCCCGATGCACCGCGCCCGGCACCGGCACGGAGTCCAGGTCGCCGTCCTGGCTGAGAATGCCGAAAGGCAGGCGCCCGCTTCCCAGCACCGTTCCGCCGGGATCCTCAACTGCCTTGGCTTCAAATACCAGGTACGTGTCCAACGGCAAGCCGGCCGCGCCGTCGCGCGGGACGGCGATCACGTGGCGGTCGTCCGGCCGGGTCGGCCGGGAGGCCTCCCACAAGACGCCGCCCTCGTGATCGAGAATGCGCGTCTCCAGGTTCAGCGCTTCGGGAACGGACGACGCATCCGATGCCGCGTCGATCGTAAACCCGATCGCCGGATCCAGCCTGTCGCCGAAGAGATTGGACAGCACGAATCCCGCATCCTCGCCCTCGAACCGCACCGGGGCAGCGCTGAACCGCAAGGTTTGGAGCGTCAGCCGCACGGGAGGAACCCGTCGCTCCGGCACAGCCGTGTCGACGCGAACGTCCCGGAGGTATGCCGCTCCGCCGCGCGTCTTGGAGAGCTCGAAGACCAGGCGCAGCCTCTCCGCCATCTCGGCGGGCACCTCGATCGTGCGGTCCAGGACGGTCCAGTCGGTCGTGCCGTTGGCCCAGCCTACCATCTCCCGGCGCACGATGAAGTCCAGCTCGGGATAGTGGAAGCTCGCGTACAGGGCCGCATTATACGAAACGTCGAAATCGTCGATGCCGCGCGTTTTGATCGACGCCTGTACCCGTAGGTACCGGGTTTCGTCGGGGATGGAAATATACGTCGAGCCGATATGCGACACACCGCCGGCCTGCAGGCGCAGCGCACGCGCCTCATCCCCTTCCGCGCCAGGCGCACCGGATGCCTGCCAGGAGGCCGGACCCAGGTTGCCCCCGATGGCATACTGCGCTGCGACGGTCTCCATCGTATTCTCGGCCCCGCACGCCGCAACAACGCTCGCCACCAGCAGGATTGACGTTTTTACGGCAGTCACGTTTTCCGCTTCCGTGCGCGTTCCGCCTCGCACCGCTCGCGCGCGTTATCCCTTTCACCGGTCGACCGGAATGGCCGCCCTCGCGTCCGCACTACGCAATGCACTCTTTCAGAGCGCGAGGTTACCGTCAAGCTCGGCAGGTTCTTTGTTCCTCAGTACCGCACGCTCTCCGCGCCCGGGGAAATCCGCATCAGGCTATCGGCACTGCTTGTCATGCTTCAAAAATACGCAGGTTGCACTTGACACTGCAACGTATATATGCAAACGTTGCAGCATGGTTGCCAGGGAACCGGAAGCACAGGGGGGCAGCGTGACGCTCGGGGTAGTGGCGGAACAGGCGGGGGTCTCGCGGGCAACGGCATCCCGGGCCCTCAACGGCAGCACCTTATTGTCGACCGAAACGCGCAAACGTGTCGTCCGCGTGGCGGCCGATCTCGGCTACGTGCCCGACCCTCGCTTCCGCCTCATGGGCCAGCGGAATCGCCGGCGGCAGAACCGCGTCGGCAATCTCGGCATTATCCTCGACGCGTTCAGCGAGTCCACGTTGACCACCGGGCCCTATCACGGACGTCTCTTCTGGAGTATTGAACGCGAGGTACGCCGGCAAGGCCGGCGCCTGGTGGTCACGACGATCCAGCCCGACCGCGACGAGTATCTGCCGGAGGTGATTGCCGACCTCCACGTCGATGCCGTCTTTATCGTTACGCAACAGGATCTGAAGCTGATCGAGCGCATCCAGCACATGGTGCCCGTAGTCCTCGTCAATGCGCTGACCGACGCGGCGGGTGTTTCCTGCCTGATGCCGGACCAGGCCTCGGGCGTCCGGCAGGCGCTGGACCACCTCCGCGACCTGGGGCATGAGAAGATTTTCTTTTTCGATATCGCGGACTACGGGCAACCGGGTCAGCGCTGCCTGCACCACGTCTTGAGTCACGAGGCCTTCGACGCTTGTATCGCGGATCCTGCCCGCCCGCTGCCCGACTCGCGCGCCCTTGTGCTCCCCGGCCGCGACAAGCCAATGAAAACCGTCATGCGGGAGCTCCTGCAGCAATGGCGCGACGGCGACGATATGCCCTCGGCGCTATTGTGTGCCTGCGACATATATGCCCTGGCCGCTCTGGAAGCCGCAAGGGAACTCGGCATCGCCGTGCCGCGCGAGTTGAGCGTGATCGGCTGCGACGATCTGCTGCCCTGCGAATACGTACGCCCCCGTTTAACCAGTATCCGGCAACCTTTCGAAATCATGGGCAGGACGGCGGTGCAGACATTGCTGGGGGCTCTGGAGCACCCCCGGGCGCCACGCACGGTACAAACATTTGACGTCGAACTCGTGCCCCGTGAGTCGTGCGCGCGCCCGGCGGTCAATACATCAAAACAAGACGGGACAAGGAGGATGTAGCAATGAGAGCAACCGACACAATGCAACCCGTGAACGCCCTCGGCCGCGCCGGAGTGTGGGCCCTCGCCGTGACAGCAGGACTGATCCTGTCCGCTCCGAACGCGGTCCGCGGGGATGTGACCATCGCCATCACAAACGGAAGCGGAGCGGACGCCTACATCCAGGAGAACGGGGGCGACAACAACTACGGCACGTACACCGTTCTCGAGTGCAACAACAACCCCGGCTACCGGCGCAAGAGTTACCTGCGCTTCGACCTTGCTGCCGCAACGAGCACATTTCATACGGCAACGTTGAAGCTCCTGCTCAACAATCACAACAACAGCGTAAACGCGACCATCGAAGTCTACGGCCTCAAGGATGGCGACGCGGGCGAGGGTTGGGGCGAAACGACGATTACCTGGAACAACGCCCCGCAGAACGACACGGACGGCGACGCCTTCATAGCGAGCGGGGTCACCAATCTGGGAACGTTCGTGGTCGGCTCAGCCGATCCTAACGGCACGGAATATACCTTCACCAGCATCGCGCTCACGCAGTTTCTGCAGGCCGACACGGATGGACAAGCTACGCTCATGCTCAGAAGCCTGAACGGGGGAGCTGCCCCCCATGTGCAATTTGCCTCGAAGCAAAATGACTCTTACGCGCCGCCGAGGCTCGAGTTGCTGGACGACGCGATCGTCGATACCGGCTCCGGCACGGGCGCCGACGCGCTTATTTTCCAGTTTTCCCCCGACAGCAACTACGGACCGCTTTCGCAGCTGCAGTGCAACCGCAACACGGATCCCTATAAACGCAAGTCCTACGTCCGTTTCGACCTTTCCACCGCACCGGATAAGATCGGAACCGCCACCTTGAAACTCGTTCTGGATGACGGCAACAACACCGCGGACGCCACCATTGACGTGTATGGGTTGAACGACGGCGACGCCGGCGAGGCCTGGGGCGAAACCGCGATTACCTGGAACAACGCGCCGCAGAACAACACGAATAACAACGACTTCCTGGGCGGGACGACGCACCTGGGGTCCTTCGATGTCGCGACCACGGATGCCGACGGGACGGTTTACGCGTTCAGGGACGTGGCGCTCGCCCGGTTCCTCAACGCCGATACGGACGGCCGGGCCACCCTCATGCTGCGCAGCGCAAACGGAGGCACCGCGCCCTGGGTCGCCTTCGCCTCAAAAGAGAACTCCGCCTACGCGGCGCCCACGCTCGAAATGAAAACAACGGCCATCGTCACGACCGGCGAGGGCGAGGGCGCCGACGCGTTTATCCAACAGAATGCCCCCGACGCCAACTACGGGGGCAACAACCGCTTTGAGTGCAACAACAACACGGGAGGACCCGGCTTCCGGCGCAAGAGTTACCTGCGCTTCGACATCGCGAACAAACCCGATCTCATTGGACGCGCCGCTTTAAAGCTGGTGACCGTGGACTGCAATAACGGCGCCGCCTCGCTCATCGACGTGTACGGATTGAACGACGGCGACGCGGGCGAGGGTTGGGGCGAAACCACGATCACCTGGAACAACGCCCCGCAGAACGACACGGACGACGACGCGTTTCTCGCCGGGGCCACGCACCTGGGCACGCTCCAGGTCGCCGCTACCGCGCCGGACGGCACGGAATATGCCTTCACCAACGCCACCCTCGTCACCTTCCTCAGCGCCGATACGGACGACCGGGCAACCTTCCTGCTGCGGAACCAGACAGGAGGCACGGCCCCGTACGTGGCGTTTGCTTCGAAGGAAAACGCTACGTACGCACCGCCGACCCTTGAAATGGCGCCCGGCATTCCCCCGCCCCGGGGCACCGTCATCATCATCAAATAGCAGCGCGCCGGATGCGAACCCTGCCCCTGCAACATCCTGGCATCGTCTTCCGGCTGCTGGTTCTTGGCGGCGCTCTCGCTGCCGCCGGCAACACGAATGACGCGCCGGCGCCGTCCGCATCCCGCGCCGTCGCGGGAAGATGGGTGCTCATCCGGCGCGGCGATACACCTTCCGCCTGGCGGGTCGGGTTCCCCCCCGGCGGGGAACCCCGTCAGGCCGAACTCACAACCGGCCCCGCCGACGGCCGCGACGGGCTGACGGTGCGGTATGATTGCAGCGCAGGGGGCAGGCGCCTGTGGATCGAAACCCACGTCACGGTGGAACGCGCCTCCGCCCTGGCTTTCGACCTGCGCTGCGGCAACGAAGCGAACTTCTTCATGCGCATCATGGACGACACGGGTCAGCAGCACATGGCGTCCGTTCCGGTCGGGACCGGCGCGTGGCAGAGGATTGTCATGCCCCTGGACCCCGAGACCTTCGTGCATCACTGGGGCGGCGCCGACGACGATGTCATCCATTTTCCCCTCAAGGTAATCGCCGTCGGCGTCAACGCGGGCAGCAGCCCCCGCGGAACCTTCCACCTTCGCGACCTGGCCGCCCGCCAGGACGACCCCGCGCGCACGTGGCAGGCACGCGTCACCACCGACAAGCCCGGCCACATTCACTTCATCGAGGAACCTGGGGTCGCGGTCTCCGCCCGGATTCTCAACCGCCTCGACGAGCCACGCACCGCCCCGGTCGCCCTGCACATCACGGATCTGGACGGCCACACGGTAACACAGCAGCAGGCTCGTATCGCGTTCGCGCCCTGGGAGGTTCGAACCGCGGAG
>JAFGIZ010000090.1 GCA_016929365.1 Lentisphaerota bacterium | reverse complement strand
GCATACGCATACACGGGGAGCTTCAGGGAGGCGCCCCGGACCGCCAGCAGCACGCCCAGTATGGCCGCGCCGAGCGCCGGGGGCAACACGTTGCGCACAAGGGTAAAATGCGCAATCCGTTTCAGTCCCCGCAAGGCCTGCCCGTTCAGCGTCATCACACACTGAAACGGAAGCACCCCGGCCGCCACCCGGAGAGCCGCATCCATCCCCGGTTCCCGGAAGACGTATCCGGCGATCAGGCGCGCGCCGCACGCCAGCAGAGCCGCCAGCAGAAACGCCGCCGCCAGGTTCATCTTCAAAAGCCGCCGGTACGTTCCGCGCACCGCGCCGCGGGAACCCAGCGACGCGGCTTCGGCAATAAAGCGTACCGCGGACTCCTGCGTGCCGGCCATCGTCAGCAATACGCCGATGTTCAGCACCGTCATGGTCAGGGCATAAACGCCGGCCGCCGCAGCCCCGCAGCCCCGGGATACCAGCAGGTAAAACGCCAGGGACAAACCGGTCCCCACACCCCTGAAAAACAGGCGCACGACGGAACCCCGGACGAATTCGCCCACGCTTCCCGCCCCTGACCCGAACCGCATGTTCATGCCCTTACCGTCCCTGCCGCACCGCCTCCTTGATGCGCTGGATGTGGCCGCGGCCCATGCCCTTGACCTCGCAGCCGAGCTCGAAGTAGCGCTTGATCCGCGCGTCGTCGAGGATGCAGAAACAGTCGATCACCGCGCAGGGCTTGCCCACCGCTTCGACCACCCGGTCGGGATCGAGCTCCAGGTACGGCGCGTGCCGCACGCCGAAAATGATCGCCGCGACGCCCCGCATGGCCTCCCACATGTCGCCGGCAATCCGCAGCTCCTTGAGCGACTCCTGCCGGTCGAAAAACCGCGCCCAGCTCTGGCCCGGGCTCGGATACGTGTCCTGCGCCTCGAACTCCCACCAATGTTCGACGTAGGGATCGTGCACCCGCATGTCCGCGCCCATCTCCGTCAGCTTCCGCACGACCAGCTCCGAACCGCTGTAACGCGTGTCGCCCACGTCCTCCCGGTACGCCGCGCCCAGAAGCAGCACGTCGGCCGCCGCGATCGGACGGCCCAGGTTCCGCAACGCGTCCCGCACGAGCTGCGCCACGTGCAACGCGCGCGTGTCGTTAATGTCGATCGCCAGGGGCGTGATCTTGAAGATGTCGTCCTCCCAGCCGTAAATGTGCTGGTAACCCCACATGCCCAGCCCGCCGTCCTTCGGCAGACAATACCCGCCGATGCCCGGGCCCGGGAAAATCATGTTCGAATGCGTCGGCCGCACCTTCACCGCCTCGATAACCTTCTTCAAATCCACGCCGTTCCGCTCGGCGAACTGCGACCACTCGTCCATGAAGGCCAGGATCGTCGCCCGGTAGCTGTTCTCCACGATCTTCGCCGTCTCGGACTCGATCGGCCGGTCCATGACCGTGAGCGGATACTCGTCCGTGTTCAGGACGTCCTTCAGAAACCGCTCCACCCGCTGCGTGGCCTCCGCGTTGATCCCGCTGCAGACCCTCCAGAAATCGCGGATCGAGGCGACGTAATTGCGGCCCGGCATGACCCGCTCGTAACTGTGCGCCAGCAACGGATCGCTCTCGATGCCGCGCTTCTCGAAAACCTTCTTCATGATCGGGTAGGCCACCTGCTCCGTCGTCCCCGGCGCCACCGTGGTCTCGATCAGGACCAGCGCCTGCGGCGGTATGTGCTCGGCAATAACCCCCAGCGAGGCTTCCAAAGCCTCCATGTCCGCCGCACCCGTGCGGCAGTCGCCGAGCGCGGCCTTGCGGTAGTCGCACTGCACGTCCACGACCACCGCGTCCGCGAACTTGAGTGCGTCGTACGTGAATGTCGCCATCAGCGTCTTCTTCTCCTTGACGCAACGCGCGATCATGCGGTCCACCTCGGGATCTTCCGACTTCACCGGCGCCAGCCCGCGGTTCAACAACGGAATCTTCCAGTAGCTGCGCGCGCTCGGACGCTGCATGCCGATCACGAATTTCGTCGAACGGCCTTCCTTGTCTTCGCTGTCCGCCACCACCGCGGCCATCACCGCGCCCACGAAGCCGACGCCGACCACCACCACGATCTCGCGCCCCTGTTCGCGCTGCGCCTCGACCTCCGCTTTCAACCGCTTGTATTCCGCGGCGTAATCCTGCTCGCTCGGAATCGGAAACTGCTCGCCCTCGGGGCTGATCGAATATGCCTGGCTCATTGTATGCCTTCTCCTATCTCACCTGTTCCAGCGTTACGTCTGCGTCGTTCACCCGAACGCACCAGACCGGCGCCTCCGTCCAGGACCCGGTATTCAAGACGCGGATCCCGTCGATCGTCTCGTCCTCGATATGATGCGTGTGGCCGCACACGACCGTCGTATACCCGTTTTCCTTCGCGTATTCCATCGCGTTCATGTTCACCGTGCGGCGCAGGATGCGGTACAGCACGGCAAACTTCTTGGCGTAAAACGCCACGTGCACCGGCGGCGCGCCGAGCCGTACCCGTATCGTGTGCAGCAATTTAAACGCTATGATAAACGGCCGGTTGTACGGGCGCAAGGTGTCGAATGCGTGACCGTGCGCGGCGTATAACCAGCCGCCGATCGTGAACGCGTCGCGAAATTCGATGCCGCCCGGATCCGGCGGCTGATACCGTTCGTCGTGATTGCCCCGCACCCAGACGACGCGCCGGCGCCGCGATTCCGCCACCAGCCGGTCCAGCGCCTCCCGGTGCCGCGGCGGCAGGGTCTTGATCCCGTAATCCCGGCCGTCCCCGTTCAAAACCAGCGTCTCGCCCTCCGGTAACGCGTCCAGGAAACGCAGGAAATCATCCGCCCGGCAATACGGCGAACCCAGGTGCACGTCGCTGATGAAAATCGCCTTCATACACCCCGGCTCCCGGCCGGGCCGGGATACTCCGCCAGGCCCAGCCCCAGCAGGGCGCCCAGCAGCCACGTGATGCCCGGCACCTGCAGGTTGAAATCGCCGAGCGAATGGAATCCCATCGCCGCCAGGGCCAGCAGCGCGCCCAGCACCACGGCGTAATCCGGCGCCCGACCGCCCCGGCGCGTCACCCGCACCCAGTCCTCCCGGGCACGCCGGACGCCCCGGCGCAAGCGCGTAAAGACCAGGCCCGCCGGCGCCAGGAACAGGAGCAGCCCGGCCGCCCCGTACTCCTCCAGCAATTGCACCCAGTCACTGTGCACTTCGTAGGAATGAAAATGCGCGTTGATCCGGCTCGGCCACACACCCGCCGCCCGGTCGCCGTCCGGGGTCGCCGCGAAATCCGGCCACAGGTTCTGATGCATGCCCGGCCCGATGCCGAACACCGGCCGCGTCCGCCACGCGCGCAGCGCGCCGGAAATCATCGTCGCCCGGCTGCCGCGGCCCGCCCGCGCCGCCGCCCCCGCCACCCGCTCCCGCAACGAGTTTCCCGCCGCCCGATCCGTAAAGTAATCCTTGAAACGCTGCGCGTATCCCGGCGAAGCCGCCCACAGGCCGGCGCCGACCAGGATCAGGCCCAGTCCCGCGCAGACCCGCCACCACAACCGCGTCTCGCGCGGCCATTGCGCGAATCCCCAGACCAGGACCGCGACCAGCAGCACAACCGCCGTCAAGCCCCCGCCCCGGGACTTGCTCAACAGGATCCCCGCCAGCGCAATCACCGCCAGCCCGCCAGCCGCCAGCCGCCAGCCGCGCCTGCGCTCACGGCTGACCAAGACCCCCAGCGCCACGGCCAGACCCAGCTCCATCGCCCCCGAAAAATGATCCGGACAGAAAAACGGGCCCGTCGCCCGCGCATAGCCCACCTGGTACTTCTCGAAACCCGGCGCCCAGAGCACCATGGCATTGCCGGCCGTGACATGATTCGCGATCCCGTACAACCCGATCAGCGCCAGGTTGACCAGGATCAGCCGGTGCAGCCGGCGCCGCTGCGCCGCCGGCAACCCGTACAGGACCTGCAGCCCCAGCAGCAACGGCGTCAGGAACAGCAGGAAACTCCGCTCCGCATCCATGAACACGTCCGCCTGCAGAAAACGCACAAAGGCATAGACCAGGAAAGGCAGGCACCAGAAAAGGATGCCCCGCGGTCCCGCGTCAACCGCCGCCGGCCGCGGCGACGCGCCCGTCAAAAGGCGCACGCCGAACAGCGCGCTCGACCCGAAGATGCACACCGCGAACGGCCAGAACCACCACGGTTCCGCCGCCCCGAACAGCCACGGACCGAGCAGCACGGGGAGGCAGAGCAACAGGAACTCAAGCTGGGTCAGGATGGCGCCCATCGTCGCGGCCCGGCCGTTCAGGACCCCGCCTGCGCCCGCTGCACCTGCTCCGCCACCCAGGGATACGTCCTGGCAATGCCGTCCTCCAGGTATACGCGCGGCTTCCAGCCGATCGAGTAAATCCGCTCGTTGCTGAAGTTGCGCGATTGTACCCCGACGGGTCCTTCCACGTACTTGACCTTTACCGTCTTGCCCGCCACCTCGGCCACCGTGTCCACCAGTTCCTTCACGCTCACGTACTGCGGACAGCCGATGTTTACCGCGCCGTGCAGGTCCGAATGCATCAGCATGAAGATGCCGTCCACCATGTCGTCCACGTAGGTGTACGAGCGGATCGCCGTGCCGTCGCCCCAGACCTCGACCGTGCCCCCCTCCGGCGCGGCGGCCACCTTGCGGCACATCGCCGCCGGCGCCTTCTCGCGGCCGCCCGTCCACGTGCCCTCCGGTCCGTAACAGTTCTGGAAACGGGCGATCCGCACCTGCATGCCCCGGTTCCGCTCGTACGCCAGGGCCATGCGCTCGGCGTACAGCTTCTCCCATCCGTACTCGTTGTCGGGATGCGCCGGAATCGCCTCCGCTTCGGTCATCTCCGGCTCGCCCGGCTGCATGTCGCGGTACACGCAGACCGACGACGAGAAGAAATAACGCGGCACCTGCATGGCCGAGGCGTTATGCACCATGTGAATATTGATCAGCGCGCTGTTGTGCATGATCTCGCACTCCGCGGAGTGAATAAAACCCATGCCGCCCATGTCCGCGGCCAGCTGGTACACCTCGTCAAACGGGCCGCCGTCCACGGTCAGCGCGCGCCGGCAGTTTTCCTCCTCGCGCAGATCGAGCACTTCGAACGTATCCGCCGCGCTGGGCGCAAATTCGTGCTCCTTGATGTCCACCCCTCGCACCCAGTACCCCTCGCGCTTGAGCTTCTTGACCAGGTGCCCCCCGATAAACCCTCCCGCCCCGCATACCAACGCTTTCTTCATTCCGTATTCTCCTTTCCCATCAGCCGCCCCGCTACTCTACAAATACCCGTCCGTCCGGATCATCATGTCCCGCGGCGCGTGCTCGGCTTCCTTGACGATCGCCTTGAGATACCGGCCGTACGCGTTGCCCTTGAACGCCTGCGCCAGCCCGGCCAGCCCCGCCGCGTCGATATAGCCCATGCGGAACGCCGCCTCCTCCGGGCACCCGATCTTGAGCCCCTGGCGGTTCTCGATCGCGGCGACAAACTCGCCCGCGTCCAACAGGCTCTGCGGCGTTCCCGTGTCCAGCCACGCCATGCCGCGCGTCAGCAGTTTCACGTGCAGCTCGCCCCGTTCCAGGTACGTCCGGTTCACGTCCGTGATTTCCAGCTCCCCGCGCCCCGACGGTTGCAACGCGCGCGCAACGTC
>JAFGIZ010000089.1 GCA_016929365.1 Lentisphaerota bacterium | reverse complement strand
TGATGGTCGGCGAAATCCGCGACCTGGACACGGCGCAGATTGCCGTACAGGCCTCGCTGACGGGGCACCTCGTGTTCAGTACGCTGCACACGAACGACGCGGCGGGGGCGATTACGCGCCTGATCGACATGGGCATTGAGCCGTACCTGATGTCGTCCACGCTGGAGGCGGTCCTGGGACAGCGCCTGGTGCGGACGATCTGCAGCGAGTGCAGGAAGGGTTTCGTGCCCGACGACGATATCCTGGAACGGCTGGAGCTGACGCGGAACGACGTGGGGGACCGGCAGTTCTTCTACGGCCCGGGGTGCCGGCACTGCAACGACACGGGCTACTACGGCCGCAAGGGCATCTACGAGTACCTGGCGGTGACGGAGCCGATCCGGGATATGGTCAACGAACGGAAGCCCACCCTGCTGATCCGGGAAAAGGCCAAGGAACTGGGGATGCGGACGCTGCGTGAAGACGGCGTGCGCAACGTTCTGGACGGTTATACCACCGTCGAAGAGATCTTGAAGTATACCTAAACCAAGTGCTCTGGGGCGCACATACGGTGACGTGTTCCATAATGCATGAGATGCCGCGGCTCCGCTTCGCTCCGCCCGGAATGACACTGCCGTGCGTGTCATCCCGGGCGAAGTCGCGGGAGCTCCATCTCCTGGCAATACGTCACAGTACGTGCGACGACGTGGACTAAGCCGGACGCCGGTTGCCGGATGGCGGGCGATGCATGATTCGATCGGGGAGGGTGAGCGAGGAATGGCGGACGTACCGGCGGCTGCTGGGCTACGTGCGTCCGTATGCGTGGCGGCTCGGGGCGGGATTTCTGTTCGGGATCCTGTTTGCCCTGGCCAACGGGGGGCTGGTCTGGGTCGTCAAGGGGGGGTTTGACGAAGTGTTCGGCCGCGGCGCGGGGCGCCAACCCGGGCCCATGCTGATCGTGGCGGTGTTCTTTCCGCTGGTCGGGCTTCTGCGCGGCGCGGCGGACTATTTCTCGGCGTACTATATCCGGTGGGTCGGGCATCGCGTGGTTATGGATCTGCGGAATGCGCTCTTCAGCCACATGCAGGGATTGTCGATCGGCTATTTTTCGCGCAGCCGCACGGGCGAGCTGATTTCGCGCACCACAAACGATACGTTGCTGGTCGAGCGCGCGGTCTCGACCGTGGTGGCCGACCTGGCCAAGCAGCCGGTGACGCTGGTGAGCATGGTGGTGTGGATTTTCCTGGTGGATGTCCGGCTGGCGGCGGTGAGCCTGGTGGTGTTCCCGGTGTGCCTGATCCCGATCGCGGTGTTCGGACGGCGCATCCGGCGGAACGCGCGCCGGGCGCAGGAGCACATCGCGGACGTGGTGTCGATCCTGCAGGAAACCGTGACGGGAATACGCATTGTCAAGGCGTTCGGCATGGAAGCCTACGAGATCCGGCGTTTCGTGGAGAACACAGGCGCGTTTTTCAGGCGGATTATGCGCGTGGCGCGGGCCAACGTGATCGTGGAGCCGATCATCGTGTTCATTGCCACGGTGGGCGTGTCGCTGGTGCTGGTGTACGTGCGCGCGGCGGGCATGACGGTGGGCGAGTTTGCCGGGTTTGCGACCGCGTTGATGCTGATGTACGAGCCGGTCAAGAAGCTCAGCAGAATACATTTGTCCGTGCAGCAGAGCTCGGGCGCGGCAGACCGCATCTTCGAGGTGCTGGATACGGAGAGCGCCGTGCGGGAACGGCCGGGCGCGCGGCCGCTGCGCGGAGAGGTGCGTGAAATTTCGTTCGAGCAGGTCACCTTCGGGTATGACGACGCGCCGGTGCTGCGCGACGTGGCGTTCCGGGTGGGCGCGGGGGAGCGGGTGGCGATCGTGGGCAGCTCGGGCGCGGGCAAGACGTCGCTGGTGAACCTGATACCCCGTTTCTACGACGTGTCGGGCGGTGCCGTGCGGATCAACGGCGAGGACGTACGCGACCTGACGCTCGAGTCGCTGCGGCGGCGCATCGGGCTGGTGACGCAGGAGACGTTTCTGTTCAACGATACGGTAGCGCGCAATATCGCCTACGGGAGCCCGGAGGCGGACCGCGCCGCGGTGGAGGACGCCGCGCGCCGCGCTCATGCCGACGGCTTTATCCGGGCCATGCCGGAAGGGTACGATACCGTCGTGGGCGAACGCGGCGTGCGGCTGTCCGGCGGGCAGCGGCAGCGGCTCGCGATTGCGCGGGCGATCACACGGAATCCCCCGATCCTGATCCTGGACGAGGCGACAAGCGCCCTGGACACGGAGTCGGAGCGGCTGGTGCAGGCGGCCCTGGACGAGGTGATGAAGGGGCGCACGGTTTTTGCGATTGCGCACCGGCTTTCGACCATCGCGAACTGCGACCGGATCTTCGTGCTGGACGGGGGGCGCGTGGTGGAATCGGGTTCGCACGAGTCGCTCCTGGCCGCCGGGGGGGTATACCGCCGGCTTTACGACATGCAGTTCGGTACGGCCGGTCCGGGAGGAGCGGGGTGAGCGGCGCGGAGCGGGTGCGAGGCGGGGCGGGCGGACACGAGCCGGCCCCGCGGACCGCCGATTTCGACTATGTGCTGCCCGAGGCGTTGATTGCGCAGACGCCCGCGGCGCGGCGTGACGCCGCGCGGATGATGGTGTTGCACCGGGCGACAGGGACCGTCGAGCACCGGACGGTCCGTGATGTCCCCGACATGTTACGGGCGGGCGATGTGCTGGTGGTCAACGATACCCGCGTGATTCCCGCCCGGCTGACGGGCCGCCGCGCGGAGACGGGCGGGCGCGTCGAATTGCTCTTGATTGAAGCGCTTCCCGGAGGGGGGGGAGCCGGCGGAGAGGCGCTCTGGAGGGCCCTCTGCCGGATGCGCGGGCGGCTCCGCCCGGGGCTGCGCCTTGTACTTGCGGACGGCGAACTGGAGGGGGAGCTGCGGACGGTCGAGGCGACGGGGCGGGTGCAGGTGGCGCTGTGGAGCGATGCGCCGGTGGCGGAGGTGCTCGAACGGCACGGGACGGCGCCGCTCCCGCCGTATATCCGGCGGCCGCGGGGCGCGGGCGGGGCGGAGGAGGCGGCCGGCGACCGGGAGCGCTACCAGACCGTATACGCGCGGGTGCCGGGCGCCGTGGCGGCGCCGACAGCCGGGCTGCATTTTACGCCGGATTTGCTGGAGCGCATCCGGAGGCGGGGCGTCGAAACGGCCGCGGTCACGCTGCACGTGGGGCCGGGAACATTTCGTCCGGTGCGGAGCGAACGGGTTGACGGGCACCGGATGGAGGCGGAGCGGTTCGAAATGGGCGCCGCGGCGGCGCGGGCCGTGCAGGCGGCGCGGGAGCGAGGCGGACGCGTGGTCGCGGTCGGCACGACGACGGTGCGTACGCTCGAGGCGGCCGGCGCGGCAGAACGGGGCGGGGCGGCAGGGGGCCGGACGGACCTCTTTATCTATCCGCCGTACACCTTCCGGAGCGTGGACGCGCTGCTGACGAATTTCCATCTTCCGCGCTCGACCCTGCTGATGCTGGTGTCGGCCTTTGCCGCACCCGGCGAGCGGGAGCGGGGGCGGACGCTGATCCTGGCGGCCTACCGGGAAGCCGTGCGGGCCGGCTACCGCTTCTACAGTTACGGCGACTGTCGCGCCATCGAAGCTCAGAGAGTGAGGAGGAAGCCGAAATGACATAGAGCAGATCGACAACTGAAACACTCTATC
>JAFGIZ010000088.1 GCA_016929365.1 Lentisphaerota bacterium | reverse complement strand
TTCCACACATGGAGCAGGGCGCCGCCGAGCCCGAGAACAATCCAGGTCGGCTGTCCGCAGCTCCGGCCAAGCAGCGCCAGCCCGATGCCGATGGTGATGATACCGATGTTTTCGACGCTGTGGTAGGCGAGCAGCCGCTTCAGATCATGCTGGCCGATGGCGTAGGCCACTCCCAGCACCGCCGAGATACCCCCGAGGGCGAGCACGAGCCACCCCCACCAGGCGGGTGGGACCGCGACCCCGGAGGTTACCCTGAGGATGCCGTAGATGCCCATCTTGATCACCACCCCCGACATGATCGCCGAAACGTGACTGGGCGCGTTGGCATGGGCGCCCGGAAGCCAGACGTGCAGCGGCATGATGCCGGCTTTCAGGCCGAAGCCGAGCAGGGCGAGGATGAACGGCACGGTCATGGTACCGGGCCCGGCCGCGGCGGCAAGTGAGAATCCCCCGGTGCGGCTGCCCGTCCAGCCGAACAGCACCAGCAGGCTGAGGGTGCCGGCGTGGGTCGCCACGAGATATATCCAGCCCGCCTCCCGCACCACCCGGTCCCGGTCGTCGGAGGTGATGAGCAGAAAGGCGCAAAGCGCCATGGTTTCCCAGGCCGAAAGAAACAGCACCGCGTCGCGGGCACACAGGAGCACGGCCATGGCGGCGCCGAGGATGCCGTAGAAGGCCCGCAGCCGCGCCGCGTCCTCCGGATGGTCGCGCGGGGTCCAGTATGCCGCGCCGTAGATGCCGCCCAGCGCGGTCACGAGGAAAACCGGACCCATGAACATGGCCGAAAGGGCGTCGACGCCGATCAGGTAGTCATACCGGGGATGCAGCCGCGGCAGCCAGGGCAGTTCCGCCGGGATCCGGCCAGCCAGCGCCATTACGCTGCCGGCGAGGCCCGCCAGGGCGCCGGCGGTCGAGAGTATGATTGCCACCCACGGTCCCGGGCCCAGCCCGCGGAGCGGCCCACAGCCCGGCCCGCGGTTCGCTTCCAAGCCCGGCCTGAAATCCGGAGCGCGGCGCCGCGGACCGGTACCCAGGCCCGGCAGGCCGCTGACGGCCAGGAGCGCGGCCCCGAGCAGTATCAGTTGTTCGGTCATGACCGTTTCTCCCGTCGTCGATGGGGTTGTGCTTCAGGTCGCTCCGGCTGCCGCGGTGGTGCCGGCGTGGTTCGGGCGCGGTTCCGGGCGGCTCCGCCGCCGGCGGCCGGCATCTGCTCCGACATCTGCTCCGGCATCTTTTCCGGCATTTTTTCCGGCATCCGGCCCAGCAGCCGCACGATGCCGTCGACGATGGTCCAGGGGTGGGGCGGACAGCCGGGAATCCACAAATCAACCGGTAATACATTGCCGACGCCGGCATGGGTATCGGGGCTGCCGGCAAATGTTCCCCCGGAGATGGCGCAGGCGCCGCAGGCGATGACCAGTCTTGGTTCGGGCAGGGCGGCGTAGGTTTTCTCCAGTGCCGTCCGCATGTTCCGGGAGACCGGTCCGGTGACGACGAGGGCGTCGGCGTGGCGGGGGCTGGCGACGAACTGGACGCCGAAGCGGCTCAGATCGAATACCAGGGTGCCGGCCACCACCAGCTCCGCTTCGCAGCCGCCGCAGCCGGCGGCGCTGACCTGACGTAGCTTGAACGAGCGTGCAAAAAGCCGTCGCCGTTCCGCGGCCATGGGGGTGACCGGCGCCGGGCCGTCCCCCGGTGACAGCACGAGATCCCGACGGTCCGTCGCCGTGAGGCGGTGGTTCCGGGTGAACGAGATCGCCCCCTGCGGGCAGGCTGCCATGCATTCGGGGCAGAACAGACAGCGGCCGAGATCGATCCGGGGACCGGCGGCATCCCGCGACAGCGCGCCAGTCGGGCAGGCGGCGACGCAGGCGTCGCAGTCGGGTGGGCAGCGGTCCGCGGCGATGGCGGGCAGGCCGCGAAATCCTTCCGCCACGGGGTTTTCGCCGGGTTCCGGCAGGGCCCGGGTGCGGTGTCCGAACGTCAGTCGGGCGCGAAGAATATCCAGCATCCGTCTTTCCTTCCGGCTACAGGTCGTGGCCCGCGTAGGCCAGGTTGAAACTTTTGTTGCACAACGGGAAGTCGCTTATCTCCTCGCCGCGCAGGACCAGTGCCAGACCGAACCAGTTGTGGACCGATGGATCGACGATCTCGGCGGCAATCACCTCGCCGTCGGCGCCGGTGACCCGGGCATGCACCAGCTCGCCGCGCCAGGCCTCGACCATGGCAAGTGCCAGATGCCCAGGCCGGAGCGGGCCGCACGGCCGCAGCGCCGCCCCCTCGGGTAGTTCATGCAGCGTGGCGGCGCAGAATTCCGCCGCTCGGTCCATTTCCAGGCGGCGCACCAGCGCCCGGGCGTGGACGTCGCCATGCTGGCCGAGGCCGACCGAGACCTGTTTGAAACGGTACGCGCCGAAGGGATGGTCGCGCCGCGTATCGAGGTCGACGCCGGCGGCCCGCGCCGCGACGCCGACCAGCCCGAGGGTCCGGGCCTCCGCCCGGGAAATCCGGCCGGTGCCGTCAAAGCGGGCCAGCACCGAAGGGGTGCCCAGCAGCAGATCGGCGCTGCGGCGGGCTTCGCCGTGGTGCAGCGCCAGGCGTTCGGAGAAGGTTTTCGCGCCCGCGGCATCCAGATCCGCCCGTACTCCGCCTGGACGGACGAATCCCCGACCGTGGCGGTTTCCCCCCAGGGTGAGGAGCAGGTTCAGCACGTCGCCGCGGATGCGGCCGTTGTACTGTGCCGTGGGCAGATAGCCAACGTCCCCGCCCAGCGCCCCCAGATCGCCGACGTGATAGGCGATGCGTTCGAGTTCCAGGGCCACCGCCCGCAGCGCCTGTGCCCGGGGCGACGGTTCGATCCCGGCGAGGGATTCGATGCACAGGGCATGGGCGAGGGCGCCGCCCACCGCCGTATCCCCCGCCGCGGTCTCCGCCGCCGCGGCCCAGCGCGGCACGGGCTTCCCCCGGAGAAGGTTCCGTACCCCGCGATGCTGGTAGCCGAGGCGGATTTCCAGGTGATAAACCGTTTCCCCGTGGCATTGGAAGCGGAAGTGCCCGGGCTCGATGATCCCCGCATGTACCGGTCCCACCGCCACCTCGTGGATCTCTTCGCCGTCGATGCGGTAGAAGGAGGCATCGCCGGGTGACGGAACCTCCGGATCGATGCGTCTGAGCGGCTTCAGCCACGGGTGGCCTGCGGGTTTGATCCCCCACTCCTCCCACAGGGCCCGTTCCAGGCCGTGGGCCTGGGGATGGACGGCGGTGATGGCGGGATATGCCGGCGCCGGCGTCATTCGAGCGAGCGCGACCGTGCCCGGGGCGTCGGCGGCCACCGCCGCGAGCACCTCGGGATGTTCGGCTCCGGGGCGCGGCACGCCGAACAGGGCGATGAGCCGGCCGCCCCCGTCGAGGCGGGACGAGACGACGGCCGCGAAGGTTTCGGGTGCGTGGGCCGGAATGGCGGCGTAGGCGACGACGACCGGATTACGGGTCGTCAGGACCTCGGCAGAACCGCCGCCGGCGGCAGGACGGGCGGCGGGATGGCGGTCGGCAGCGGTGTTCATGACGATCTGCCGGGAGCGGGCAGGGCGGCCTCGGTATCGCGGAAGGCCTGCAGAATTGCCTCTCGCGCCGGCGGCTCCGCCAGCATGGCGCGCAGGGGCCCGTTTCTCAGGCAGTAGGCGATGCGGGCCAGGAGATGGAGGTGGCTTTTGACCGTATGACTGACCAGGGTGAACAGCGTGTGTACCGGTTTGCCGTCCAGGGCGTTGAAGTCGACGGGCTTTTCCAGGAAACACAGGGTCACGGTGGGGCGGGACACGTGCAGGACGATGGGATTGCGCACATGGGGGATGGCGATGCCGTCACCGACGCCGGTGGAGCCGAGCTGCTCCCGGGCCAGGAGTACCTGATACAGATAATCCCGATCGACCTCCTCCGGCAGCCGCAGGTGGGCGACCACCTCCCGCAGTACGGCAGGCATGTCGTCGCCCTCGATGCGGTAGAAGATGCCGCCGGCATCCAGCGCATCGGTCACCGAGGACAGCGGCCCCTCCTCTTCCTCGCGGAAAATCTCCGGCGACAGCGGGATCTTTTGTGCCGTCGCCCACTCCAGCAGTTCGACGCGGTGGAAGCGGTACTGGTCATTGACCCGGGTCAGCGGAATCCGACCCTTCCGGGCCCAGCGGTAGATGGTTTTTTCCGATACGTCAAGAAGCCGGGCGACATCGCGAACCGTAAGCTCCATGGGACCTCCGGGACATGGTCTGGACACATGTGCCCATGAAAACCGATGGAAAGATGATTGTCTTCTGAATGAGCTTTCCATAGCGCCAAATTGACTTTTTCACAATAAAAAATAAAAATGTCCAAAGTGGCGCGGGCTTCCGCCGCGATGCCCGCCCTGACCGCGGGGAGGGAACCGCCATTTCCCGGTGGCGGCGGTGGCCGCCTCGGCGGGGGGGCGGCGGCCGCGCTCTCCGATGCCCAAACCGCCGCGTTCTCTGCCGCACTCCCAGATGACTGGCCGTCGATAAAGAAAACTGGTGGTGCTAAACGTTTTTTGTTACATGATAGCATTCGGCAACCGTTTCCAGGAATTGCTCTGACGTGAAACAACGGAATCTTTTCTCCTCCTTGCAGTTGCTCGCGATACTCATGGTGCTGGCGGTGGCGGCCGGCGCGTTCGTTCTGGCTGCGTCCGCGGTCCCGGCGACCATCGCCCCTGCCGGGAAAACCGCGATTGTCGGACCCTATGCCGACATTTTCGTCGATCCCGGCGGCACCCTGACCATCGACGATGTTGCCGCCCCCGGTTTTGCCAGGCGTTTTGTTCCCAACCGCGCCGGACATTTCGGCTTCGGGTTGACCAGAAACGCCAACTGGATCCGTTTCCGGCTGGCGGATGTCCTGCCGGCCGACGGCGCGGCGGCGGAAACCATGCTGCTTTCCCTCACCTATGCCTGCTTCGGCGATATCCTGGTATACGTACCGGTACGCGGTAACGACGACCACGGCCCGCGGCGTGTACTGCTCACCGGCGGTATCGACCACGGT
>JAFGIZ010000087.1 GCA_016929365.1 Lentisphaerota bacterium | reverse complement strand
TCGATATTGGAAACCATGCTCAGGCCGGCCGTGATGATCGCCACGCTCTGCGTCCTGCGCTGCCGTAAGCCCCGCGCGACGAGATTCGGCTCGTAGCCGAGCCTCTCCGCGACGGCCTTGATCTCGCGGCGCCGCTTCGCGCTGATGCGGCCCTTCTGGTTGAGCGTACAGGAGACCGCCATCGGCGAAACGCCTGCCGCCTCGGCGACCTGAGCTATCGTTACCCGCTTCCGTGCCATCGATTCCATCCGCCGCCACAAAAGTGACTGTATCGATATACTTAACACAACAAACCGGATACGTCCACCAAGAAGTGCGGCCCCAAGGACGCCGCTACCCGGAGGCCCGGCCCCGGCGCAGCAACACCGTAACGATCTTGTGATGCGCCACGGGCACCTCCACGGCGTGATCGACCATGGGCAGCGCGCCCCGGTCCTTCTCCTCGAGCGTCAGCAGGCGCGCCTCGGAAACCGGCTCGCGCGTCCGGAGCCGCGCCGTGAGATCGTCCGGACCGGGATTGTAGAGCCGCACCACCACGCCCTCGCCTTTTTCGGGGGGCTTGATCGCGCTGACCCGCACCCCCGCGGGGGCGATCTCCAGGAACGACATCCTCGGCGGCAGCGCGCCGTCCGGGTTGCGGCCCGATTGCAGCACGACCAAGGGGCTGTCCATGTCGTCGAGTTGATCGTGCGCGCCCGCCCGGCGCCAGTCGCCGGCATGGGGCAGCACGGCATAGCGCAGCGCATGCGCGCCGGGATTCTGGAACCCTGTATCGGGCCAGCGGTCCGTGTTCCACAACCGGTGCTGCCAACTGCACCGCAGGAGCGTCAGGGCAATCGTGCGCGCGTCATCGTCCTTGACCTCCGCTTCGTACAGCCCCTGGTTGAGCACCGCGAGGCCGCGCCGGCCGTCCGACACGTCCACCATGCCCGACGTCGGATCGGTCTGCTGGACCGGCTCGGTCCAGTCCGGCGAGGACGGTTTGGGAACCGGCCGGGTCACCACGTCGAAGGGGACCGAGGCCTGGTACGACGCGCAGGCAATACCCGTCGGGAACAGCGCGCGCAGGCGGTGGTCCCGGACGGTGTTGTCGAGGCGCGTGCAAATGTCCACGCGGGCGGCGCCGCGGCAGAGCGAGACCTCCGAGACCAGCGTCACCGGCCGGCTTTCGGGGCGGCGCCCCTCGAAATCGTCCGTCGCCGCCACCGGCAGGTCCAGCGTCACGCGCACCTCGAGCGCGGCGCGCACCGGCCCGTTGGCAACGAGGGCCACCTCGGCCGCGGCGCCGAGGCTGTCCACGCGCCGGTCTTCGGCCGGACGCTTGCGCACCCACGCGTTCCCCGCCTCGCCTTCGTCTTCGAACGCATTCAGACCGTCGTAGACCGCGCCGTCGCGCTTGTCCTCGACCCGCAGGGTCCCGTTCGCATTCACGCCGACCTTGAGGTGCGCGTTTTCCAGCGTGCGCTCGCCGCCGATCGGCGCGCCGTCGGCGGATCTGTCCGCCGCCGGCCGCGCTTCGCAGGTGACGTAACCCAGGGCAGGCACCTGTTCGAAACAGGCGTCGATCGTGTACCGCACGGCGTCGAACCCGTAGCGGATCCCGCCCGTATCGACATCGGCGCGCGCGTTCTCCTTCCGCACGACTTGCAGCAGGACGGTTTCACCGTCCGGCCCAAAAATCTCCAGGCCGCCGCGGTCGCGCTCCGCTGGAACGTCCACCTCGCAGCGCACGACTTGCGAACGCGCGTACGGCAGCAGGTTGAACACGGTCAACAGGATCGCGTCGGAGGCCGCGCCGCCCGAATCGATCCGGGCCGCGACGGCCGGCAGCCCGTGGCGCACGATGCCTTCGCCGATATACCGGCTCTGACGGCCGCGGTGCAGCACCTCGTCGATCACGCCGTCAATACAGCACCCGCCGATGGAATCGTGCGAATGGTTGGCCAGCAGGCCGCGCCACGCGGCGTCGAGCAGGATCCGCGGCACCTCCTGTCCGAGCATCCACTGCATGGCCGCCACGGGCTCGGCCCCGCGCAGCAGCGCCAGCTCGTTGCGCCGGTTCTCCTGCTTGAGCTTCGCGCGGCAGGAAATGATGTCCGGCAGCAGATGTCCGCAGTTGCGGGGCGCCGAACGGTTGGTGTAGCGCATTTCGCCGCGCACGACGACGTTGTCCTCGCGCCCCCGCACGATGGCCGCCACCTCGCCGGCGTATTGCTCGAAGGTGCTGTAAATCATCTCGACGTCCTCGCAACGCGCGTTGATGTCCGCGATCAGCCGCGGCGCCTCCGGCGTCGGAAAACTCTGGTCATGGCCGAGAAAGGCCGGGATGACGTTGGTGGTCGTGATGTCGCGGTAATCATCGAGCAGTTTCCGCATGCCTTCGGCGATACGTTCGGGCCGGTAACGGTCCGGCGGATGCAGCTCACGGTAGGCGCTCTCCCCGGAATGGGCCAGGCGGCAGGCCTGGCCGTTGCCCGACCAGTAGGGCGTTTGGGACGGATCCCAGTACACGATGTCGTGGACCGCGGGCAGGTAGACCCAGGCCCAGAGGTTGGCGCGGGAATATTGAGACGACGGGCGGATGCCGACAATCCGCGTGCCGTCCGGGGCCTCCCAGAGGTACTCCGCCGGGGTCAGTTCCTGGTTGATCCCGCGATAGAAAATCGCCGTGTCGATGCCGAACTCCCGGTAGATCTGGGGCAACTGCGAGAGCTGTCCCCAGCTCGTGGGCGTAAAGCCGACTTTCATGACGTGGCCGAAGCGCTCGCCGACCCGGTGTCCGTACAGCAGATTGCGCACGGTACACTCGCCGTCCGTAACGTTCATCTCCGGCAAGGTGTACCACGGGCCAATGAGCAAGCGGCCGGCCGAGACATGCCCGCGCAGCGTCTCGCGCCTCTCCGGCCGCACCGCGACATAGTCCTCGATGGGAATGCTCTGCGCATCGAGGTGATAGGTGCGCGCTTCGGGGTCGCGCGCGAACAGCTCCAGCAGGTTGTCGAACAGCTCGACCAGCAGAAAGCGGTTTTCGATTTCGGTCTTGAGCCATTCCCGGTCCCAGTGCGTCGAACACAGGACATGGCAGCGGTATGTCGGCTTACGCTTCGCGGTATGTGTCATCGTGATCGCTCCCTCGCTTATGGTCTCCATCTCTTCCGGTTTTTGCAGACCACCCGCATACACCATTTCACGCCGCCGCACAATATCCGATCCCCGCCCCCAAAACGCCCACACCCCCACACCACCACACGCCCACACGCCCCTTGCACATCTCCCCTCTCCCTGCCACCATGCCCGCCATGAACCCGACCCGCCGCCGTCTTTTGCTCGCCAGTTGGCACATGGACTTCTGCGTCGGCCTGTTCGGCTTTGCGCTGACCCGGCTGCTGGCCGAGCGCGGCCTCGGCCTGCCCCGCCTCGGTCTGCTGGCCGGCATCGGGGCCCTGCTCTGGGCCTGCGTCAGCCTCGCCGGCGGCCGCGCGGCGGACCGCCTCGGCCGCCGCACCCTGGTCCTGGCCGGCGCGTGGCTGGTCCTGGCCGGGGCGGTCGTCGCCGCGGCGTTCCGCACCGTCACACCCGTCGCCGTCGGCGCCTGGTGGCTGTCGAGCTGCGGCGCCGGCGCCTTCTATCCCGCCGTCATGGCCTGGCTCAGCCAGGGCGGCGGCGCCTCGGCCTCCGGCCGGCGGCATGTCAGCCGTTCGGTCATCCGCTTCTGCCTCGCCTGGAACCTGGGCCTGGTCTCGGGACAGCTCTCCGCCGGCGCGCTTTACGGCCTCGGCCCCGCCTGGCCGCTCGCCCTGGCCGTCCTCCTCGCGGCCTCCAACCTGCGGCTCACGGCGCGCTGCCGGGCCGGCAGCCTGCCCCCGGCCGAGACCGAACCCGTGGAAGCAGCCGATGCCCGGCACCGCGCCCTTGCCGCCGCCTTCTCGCGGCTGTGCTGGATCGCCAATATCGGCGGCACCTTCGTCGTGGGCGTGATCTTCAACCTGCTGCCCGACCTCATGGTCGCGCTGGACATCGCGCCGGCGCTGCACGGATTGATGCTCGGTATCATGCGCGTCGTCGTGATCGCCACCTATGTGCTGCTGCACAAAACCCGCTTCTGGCACTACCGTATTTCGGTGCCGCTTGCCGCGCATGCGCTGGCCGTGGGCGGGCTGGTGCTGATCGGCCTGGCCGACAACGCCGCGCCGCTCGCGGCCGCGATGGCGCTGCTGGGGGTCATGCTGGGCTTCAACTACTTCGCCAGCCTCTACTACAGCAGCACGGGCGCCGAAGACCGCGCCAAGGGGAAGGCCAGCGGTTTTCACGAAGCCACTTTCGCCGCGGGTATCGCGGCCGGCTCCATGATCGGCGGTCTCGCCGGGCGCTGGTTCGGCCCGCGCGGGCCCTACCGGCTCGCCGCCGCGCTCGTCGCCCTGCTGGCCCTCGCCCAGCTCGTTATGTACCTGCGCCGGACCCGCCGCCCGGATTCCTGAGCCCGCCCCCTTTGCGTTCCCCTCATCCCGCCAATCCCGTCCATCCCGTTAATCCTGTTAATCCTGTCGAAGATTCTCTCACACCCCCACACTCCCACTATTCCCCGCGCGCCACCCCGGCAGGCCCACGCCGGAAGCTACCCCTGCACCCCATACTTCGCC
>JAFGIZ010000086.1 GCA_016929365.1 Lentisphaerota bacterium | reverse complement strand
GATGAAGCGGCAACCGGTGAAGGCGCAGCTCCATTATCTCAATGGGTACCGGTGGAGCAGCTACCCGGGGTACGTGGCCGATGAGGTACTGGACTCGGTGGCAAAGGAGTTCGGCGTGGAGAGGGATCTGTTGTCGCGGCATGGCCATCGCGTCGGCGTGGCGAAGAAGATGGCGGCGGAATTATGCTGCACGCTGACCGGCAAGAGCCAGCGAGAGATAGGCCTGCACTTGGGCTACAAGAGCAATGCGGGCGCGGCAAAGCAATGGGCACGGCTCCGCAAGGGGTTGGCCGAAGCCCAATGTCCATATTATAGGGCCTGTTGCCCAAATCCGAAAGACGCCTGCGGCGAGATGTCTCGGCAGGCTCGACATGACAATTCCTTGGGAATCTCGATGGCTTCGGCACTGTCATCCCGAGCGCAGTCGAGGGATCTCCGTTTAGGCAACACGCCGTATAGGTCTGACCCTGAGAGTCCTTGAGATGGGTACGTCGACGCATACCGTTTCTGTTCAGCACGTTATTCCGGAGGATCAGCTCACGGAGCTTGATCGCTTTACGGGTTATAAGCGCGGTGTTGAGTCGCTCCCCGAGCTGAGTGCGTTTCTGGCCGAGACCCTGAAGATCGATCTCGTGATCGATCCAGCCATTATCGAGGGGTTTGCCGAAGACAGCTCACACCTGCCGCATGCGGCCCAGGGCCTCTGCCGGCCGCGCGACGAGCGCGAGTGCGCCATTGTACTGCGCGCCTGCACCAGCGCGGGGATTCCCGTGACGCTATCGGGCGGACGCTCGAATCTCACGGGAAGCGCTACGCCGGAAGGCGGCATCGTGCTATCAACGGCCCGCATGACGACCCCGCCCCCCCTCGTGGACATAAAGGCGCGCCAGGTTACGGCGCCGGTCGGCATGATCCTGGAAGACCTGCGCAAGAGCGTACTGGAACAATCGGGCGGACAGCTTCACTTTCCCGTTGACCCCACCAGTCGCGGCGATGCCTGTGTGGGAGGCGCCATTGCCTGCAACGCATCTGGATTCACGCCGGGGGAATCCGGTTCGATCCGCGCCTGGGTGCGGGGTGTCCGGCTGCTCCTCCCCAACGGCAGACTCGTCGTAGCGGCACGGGGACAGTATGTCTCCCGCGACGGCGAGTTCATTCTGGATGACGGCCGCGCGACACGGCACTGGCCCGTGCCCCGCTATCCGCGTCCCGCCATCAAGAACGCGGGAGGACCGTTTTCTGCACCGGACGGCGCCATGGACCTGGTCGACCTGGTGGTGGGCGCGGAAGGGATCTTCGGTCTGGTGGCGGGCTGCACGCTGGACCTGGCCGTCACGCCGAATGCGTACATGGACCTTTTCTTCTCCCTTCCCGACGAAGCCGAAGCGCTGAAGGCGCTGCGTCTCGTTCGCGATCATCTCAACGGCGAGCTGAGCGGCCTCTCCGCATTCGAGTACTTCGGGATGAATTGCCGCCGGACGATGAACCATGAGTCGCGCTTCTTCCACGGCACCGATACGGTGGCCATCTATATGCAACAGCCCCTTCATGGAGAAGCGGTTGAGGACGCGGCCATGGCGTGGGTCGAAGTGTTGATGGAGGGCGGTTGCGCCATCGACGAGAACGCGATTCTGCTGCTGGACAATCAGGCACTTCGCGATCTCTTCCTGGAGGCGCGTCACTCCCTGCCCGCCAACGCCCTGGAAGTGGTCAATCACCGGGGAACTTACACCATCATGACCGACACGGTTGTACCGCCGGACCGGTTTGCCGAGTTTCTCGACTTCACGCACGGGCTGTTGCGGGAGCGGGGGCTGGACTACGTTGCTTTCGGGCACCTGGGTGACTGCCACCTCCATTTCACCATTCTGCCTGAGAAGAAACAGATTGAGGCCGGCGTGTACGCGTACGATGCCATTGTGGCCAGGTCGGCGGAACTGGGCGGGGTCTACTCCGGCGAGCACGGCACCGGTAAGCGCAAGCGCAAGGACTTCCTGCGCTGCCACGGGGAAGATGCCGCACGGCAGGTCAAGGCCTGCAAGGCCGCGCTGGACCCGGACTTCCTGGTCAACCGCGGCAACGTGCTGGAAGCGGAGCATTGTGATGGGTAAGTACGTCGCGCTTGAATTCGGTGAAGAGACCCTGTCGATTCGCGTTCCGGATCATGCGGATGTTCTTACGCTTCCCGCATGCGCGCCGTTGGACGATTCCGCGGCGGCCCTGCGTAGCAGCCTGGACGATCCGATCGACTGCGAGCCTCTCGCCTCCCTGGTCCGCCGCCGGCGCGGCGGCACGGCGGCGATCGTGGTCAGCGACTGCACGCGCCCCGTTCCATACCGCGGCGAGAACGGCATTCTCGCGCCGGTGATCGACTTACTGCGCCGGCACGGTGCGGCACGGATCATCGTGCTTGTGGCCACCGGCACCCACCGCGCCATGACCGGGGACGAACTGCGCGACATGTTGCCGGACGAGGCATTCGCGTCCGGCGTGGAGATCTTCAATCACGACTGTCACGACCGCGCCGGTCTGCGCTGCATCGGCCACACGACGCGCGGCACGGCGGCATGGGTCAATGCCCGGTACTTGGACGCCGACATCAAAGTCCTAACCGGACTGGTTGAGCCGCATTTCATGGCCGGATTCAGCGGCGGGCGCAAGTCCATCTGTCCCGGCCTGATAGGGCTTGATGCCACGCATGTGTTTCACGGTGCGGCCATGATGGCCGATGCGCAATCGGACAGTCTGGTTCTGGACGGCAACCCGTGTCACGACGAGGCGCTTGAAGTTGCCCGCCTGGCGGGGTGCGACTTCTCCGTCAACGTGACGCTCGACCGGCACAAGCGAATCACGGGGATCTTCTGTGGCGACATGCACGCGGCCCATGAAGCGGCGTGCACAAAGGCGGCCGCGACGAATGCTATCCCGATCGAGCGGCCCTATGACGTGGTCCTGACCCATGCAGGGTATGCCGGAATTAACCACTACCAGGCCGCCAAGGCCGCCTGCGAGGCTGCCAAGGCGGTCCAGTCGGGCGGACGTATTATTCTACTCGCCAACCACACCGACGCACACCCCGTCGGCGGTCCGCATTACCGGCGGGTATTGCCGCTGTTGTCTGCGCGGGGCCCGGAAGGATTCAACGCGCAGCTTGCTTCACCCGGATGGTCGTTTGTGCCCGAGCAATGGGAAGTACAGAAATGGGCCCAGGTATTTTCGAAGCTAGGGGCGCTTGACCGTCTCGTCTACTGCTCCCCTCAGATCACGGGCGCGCTGTTTGCCGAATGCGGCGTTCCGGGCCGAGATGGCGGGGAGGGCTGCGGCATGGCAACCCCGCCCTCCCGCTGTGCCGCTGTGATGGTTCAGCGCGCCCTTGATTTGCAGTTCGCCCTCACGCCGGCCGCGTCGCTTGCCGTTTTGTCCGATGGCCCCTACGGCGTCCCGTTTCGAGCGTACAGGGCCAGACCGAGCAAATAAGTTCCTTTGAAACACCCCTGTTTTCTTGGGTTTCGCGGGGCCGCCTGAGCGACCGCTGCGGACTGCCACTCTCAGCCTCGGCGCACCGCGTTTTCCAATCAACTTCTCCTCGATTTACCGAGGGATTACGACCAGGAGAACGGTGACGATAAGGACTCAAGGACAAGGCATGGGGTTCCGGCACGGCCGGCCGTCAGAACCGCGGGCGGCCGGTCCGGCGGAAGCGGGCCATGACGTCCAGGCACTCGTTGGCATAGCGCCGCGCGCCTTGCGGATCGTTGCGGCGCGTGCTCATGGAAATGACGATGTACTTCTGGTGTTCGTACAGGAGGTAGAACATGCGGCGCACCGCGGCGTCGCCGCGGTGCGTCTCCACCCGGCGACCGTAGCCTTCCCAGAAAGGATC
The DNA here is from genome assembly GCA_016929365.1 of Lentisphaerota bacterium. Classification (GTDB taxonomy): domain Bacteria; phylum Verrucomicrobiota; class Kiritimatiellia; order UBA8416; family JAFGIZ01; genus JAFGIZ01. Next base: position 17,315 of record JAFGIZ010000086.1, on the reverse strand, counting down.
CTGCGTGACGCCGCAATATTCCGCGATGGCCAGGTCCCACTCGACGTCGCCCCAGCAGGCGCGGTCGAAATCCAGCACGCCGGTTACCCCACCCGCGCCGTCCACCAGCAGGTTCGTGACCCACAGATCGCCGTGACAGAGGCGCGAGGCGCGGCACGCCTCGAACACCTCCGCGTGGTCTTCGACCAGCCGCTGCGCGTCGTCCGCCGTGGACGCGTCATAGACGCCGCAGCCTGCGATGTCGTCCAGCAGTTTCCGGTACATCAGCAGGAACGCGTCGCGCCACGCGGGCTGCGGCTCCATGCAGCGGTGCCGGCCGAGATAGCCGAAGCGGTTTTCCGGGTCGGTCAACGCGTGGATGTCGCGCACGTGGCGGCCCCATTCCCGCAGCGCGCGATCCCGCGCGGCGGGGGCGAGCGCGGCGTGGCTCAACGGCCCGCCCGGCAGGCGCGGCATGATCAGAAAATCGCGGGCGAGCCGGGTGCGGCTGAAATCGTGCGCGAGGATCGGGGGTACGGGTACGCCGGTCTCCGACCGGAGCCGGGCATGCAAGGCCGGTTCCTGCCGCATCATGCGGTACTCGTAGAAAAGCTGCAGCACGGAATCCGGGGGCGCCACGCGCAGCACGTATTCGCGCGTGCCGCACGTGACGGCAAAGACCTCGGAGAACTTGCCCGCCCCGAAACGCCGCGCCCGGCTCCCGGGCTGCTCCAGCAGCGCATCCGCCAGGGCGCCTGCCTGTGTTTCCGTCAACCGCATCGGCCTGTCCGTCCGCTCCGGGTCCGCCCGGGGGCCCCTTACGCGCCGCCGGGGCCGTTGCGCCAGGCGAGCTCGGCGGAAAGATCGAGATAACGTTTGATGCCTTCGGGTTCGACGTTGAAGGGAATGTGGTTGCCGATACACATCATGTACCCGCCGGTCAGGCGTGCCGTGTCGAGCATGCTGTCCACCATGGCGCGGATTTCGTCCGGATCGTTGCGCATCAGGACCCGGTTGTCCCCTTCCCCGGCGAGGAACAGGTTCTCGCCCTCGTGGCGGCGCGCGATGGTCTTGAAGTCGGTGTACGGTTCCGTGATGATGCCGCGCGCCCCGCAGGCGATCACGTCGTCGGCGTACACGTCGATGCAGCCGTCGACCATGAACAGGACCTCCTTGCCGGCCGCCTTGAGCAGGCTCCAGTATTCCTCGTAGCGCGGAAAGATGTACCGGTGCATCCACTGCGGCGAACAGACCGGCCCGCGCGTGAGCACGATGTCGTCGTGGCAGACCACGAAGTTCACCGGCAGCCGCGCGAAGGCCCGGAACACCCGCCGGTTGATTTCGGCGAATTCGTCCATGATCCGTTCGAACTCGGGCAGCAGGCAGAGATTCATGAAGTTCTCGTAGCCGAAAACGAGCATGGGCCACATGAACATCGTGTTATAGAACCCGACGGCCGCGGGGTGCCCCTCGGGCGCCGTATCGCCCCATTCCGCCGGGTACCGTTTGCGGTAGCGTTCGTAGATGACGTCTTCGTTGCTGAAATCTCCGCCCAGGTGGTCCACCACGACGTGCCAGCCGGTGAAGTCGGCCTGTTCCAGCGGGCTGAAAGCCAGCATTTCCTCCTCGCTCTTGAAGCGGTGAGAGGCGTCTTGCTGCTGCCAGTAATCGCGCTGCCGGTCGCCCCAGCGGCCCTTGCCCTGGTCGGGTTGATTCTCCGGGCGGGGGATCGGCTCGTCGCGCTCCGGGATCGGCAGCTCAAGCTGGGGGTACAGCTCGGCCAGGCGCCGGCGGCAGCGCTGCGGATGGGCGTAGTAGTCGATCCCGGTCAGGTAAGTTTCGGCGTCGGGACAGGACCAGTGCTCCCAGTGCGGAATGCGCCGCGGCCCCAGGCCCATCAGCGCTTCGTAGCGGGTCCGTTCCAGCTCGGTGACTTCGGCCATAACAACATGCCTCCCCTCGGATTCCGGGCGGGTACTGTGTCACAGGCGGCGCCGTCCGGCAAGCGGCAAGCGCGGGCGCCGTGCGAGCTGGACAGCGCGCGGCCGGGGCGGTATGAAGGGCGGCGGCTGACATGGAACATATCCTCCTGATAGACGGCTACAACGTGATTCGCCGGACTCCGGCCATGGAGCGCCGGTTCCAGGCGGACCCGGAGGCGGCGCGCGCCGCCCTGCTGCGGTACTGCAAGGAATGGCGCAGCGTGCGGCGGGACGCGTCCGCCCTGTGGGTGGTCTTCGACGGCGACGCGGCGGTTGTGGGCCGCAAGGCGGCCGCCGCGGCCGGCGTGCGCGTGATTTTCAGCGGCGGCGGCGAAACGGCCGACGACCGGATCGCCACGCTGGTCCGGGCCTGCGGCAGCGGGCGGCGGTTCACGGTCGTCTCCGACGACGCCGAGCTGGCGCGGCGCTGCCGGCAGCTCGGCGCGGCGAGCATGACGGCGGGCCGCTTCCGCCAGACGTTGCGGCGTCAGCGGCGGAAGACGGCCGCGGGGGCACGCGAGGCGCACAAGCCGAAGGTGGCGCCGCACGTGGCGCAAGCCATTACGCGCAGCCTCATGCGCGAATGGGGCGTCGAGCCGCACAAGCGAAACTGACGCGTCGAAAGCCGCGCTTGCGTGACGCATGAACCGGGCGTAGACTGAAGACCTGCAAAAGAAAGGAGCTTTGCCCCGCGGGGGCGGCAACCATGAAAAAGGCCCTGCTATTGGGACTGGCGGCCGGTGTCATCGGTAGTGTTTTCGCGTTCGGCGAGGAGCGCCTGACGATGTGGGGCACGCCGCCGCGGGAGAAACCGCACATGACCAAGGGCGGGGAGAGTTTTCCCCCGCTGCCGCTGCCGGTGGTGCCTCAGCGGCGCACGGAAAAGAAGCGTCCGCCGGCGCCGCCCAAGCTGATCGCCAACGTGGAGAACATCAGTTTCGATGGCTGGCGCGGGTCGCCCGGCGCGGTCGACACGCTCCTGCGCACCGCGCGCCAGCGTCTGAAGTTGTGGTACGGCTGGGAGCAGCTCGACATCCGGTCGGTGGTTCGCGCGCATACTTCGGGCGTCATACAGCGGACCCCCGTCCTGTTCATGTGCGCCTACTACCCGGTGGCGTTCGACGCGGCGACGTGCACGGCGCTGCGGGATTACCTGTTGAACGGCGGGACGGTCGTGGTCAACTGCTGCGGCCGCCGGGATGCCTTCGCGTCGGTGCGCGACGCCTTTGAGCAGGTCCTGCCCAAGCATCCCCTCCGCCGCCTGCCCGCCGATCACCCGCTGTACCACGCCTACTACGACATCACGCAGGTCCGTTACCCGGTGCCCTCGGAAAGCCCGCTGGACGCGGGTGCGGAGGAGGCCGGACCGCCGCGGCTGCAGGCGGTGACGCTGGGAACCCGGGCGGCGGTGCTGGTAAGCCTGGAGGACATGGCCTGCGGTTGGAACCAGTGGAACAATCCATCCGCCGTCCGCCTCCATCCCGAGGACTCGAACCGGCTGGGCCTGAACCTGTTGACCTATGTCGCGGCGGAACAGCGGCTGGCCAAGTTCCTCGCCCGCACGCGGGAGATCAGCGGCCCCAACCTGCGGCCGCGCGAACAGCTCGTACTGCCCCAGATCGTGCATGACGGCAACTGGAACCCCAATCCCTCGGCGTTGCCGTTCCTGCTCAAGGACGTGGCGTCCCGTACGTCCATCGCGGTCCAGTTCGAGCTCCGGCCCATGCCGATCAAGGACCCTTCGCTGTTCGACTATCCGGTGCTGTACCTGACGGGCAGCTGGGACCCCGCGCTCAGCCGCGAGGAGCTCGCGCTGTTGCGCCGGTATCTGACCGCGGGCGGCACGCTGCTCGCCGACGCGGCGTCCGGCCGCGCGGAGTTCGACCGGGCGTTTCGCAGCATCTGCGCGGAGCTGTTTCCCGGCGAACCGCTCGTCACGCTGCCCGCCGATCATCCGCTGTACAGCTGTTTTCACGCCATCGACCACGTCGCGCTGAATCATACCCCCGACGCGGCCGTACCGGAAATCGAGATGCTGAAGGTTGACGGCCGGCCGGCGGTGCTCTACAGCCGTTACGGGCTGTCGGACGGCTGGGCCCACGAGTTCAGCGCCTATGCCCGGGCCTATGCCACGCCCGATGCCCTGAAGCTCGGCGCCAACCTGCTGGTTTTCGTGATGCAGTAGACGGGTGCGGCGCGGCCCGCAGCCCCTCCGCGCGCTGAAGATAGAGTCCTTTTATGAAAGAAGCCCAAGTCGAAGAAGCCGCCGCGCAGGAGCTGGAACGCATCCGGGCGTTTGCCCTTACGTACCGCCGCCTGCGGGAGGAAATCGGCAAACGGATCGTCGGCCAGGCGCGCATTGTCGACGACCTGCTGACGGCCGTCCTGACGCGCGGGCACGCCTTGCTGATCGGTGTGCCGGGCCTCGCCAAGACGCTGCTGGTGCGCACGCTGGGCGAGATCCTGGAGCTGAAATTCTCGCGCGTGCAGTTCACCCCTGATCTCATGCCGGCGGATATCACCGGGACCGAGGTGCTCGAGGAAGACCGTACGACCGGCCGCCGGGTGTTCCGGTTCGTGGAGGGCCCGCTCTTCGCGAATCTTGTCCTGGCCGACGAGGTCAACCGCGCGCCGCCCAAAACCCAGGCCGCGCTGCTGCAGGCCATGCAGGAGCGCACGGTCTCGGTGGGCCCGCAGACGTATCCCCTGCCAGACCCGTTTTTCGTGTTGGCCACGCAGAACCCCATCGAGCAGGAGGGCACCTACCCGCTGCCGGAGGCGCAGCTCGACCGCTTCATGTTCGCCCTGCACGTGGACTACCCGTCGCACGACGAGGAACGCCGCATTGCCCTGGAAACCACGGGCCGGCCGCTCGTCCCGCTCGAGAAAATGCTGGACGGGAAGGGCGTGCGCGAGCTGCAGGACATGGCGGTCCGGCTGGCGGTCTCCGAACACGTGGCCGACTACGCGGTCCGGCTGACGCGGGCCAGCCGTCCGAAGACGGACGCCGCGCCCGACTTCGTCCGCCAGTACGTGGCCTGGGGCGCGGGCCCGCGGGCGGTGCAATACCTGGTGCTCGGCGCCAAGGCCCGGGCCGTCCTGGAAGGCACGGCCAACGTGTCCTGCGGGCACATCCGCGACGTGGCGCCGATCGTGTTGCGGCACCGGGTCCTGACCAATTTTGCGGCGGAAGCCGACAACGTCGATTCCGACCGGATCGTGGCCCGGCTGCTCGAGCACGTCCCGGAGAGCGGGACGTGAGCGCAGGGCGGCGATGAGCTCCCCCCGGGGCACACGCGTCGCGGATCCGGCGCTGCTGGACCGCATCAAGGGCCTCTCCCTTGTCGCGCGCCGGGTGGTCGAGGGCAGCCTGCACGGTCAGCACGCCTCGCCCTTCCGCGGGTTGAGCATCGAGTTTGTGCAGCACCGCCAGTACGTTCCCGGGGACGAGCTGCGGCATCTGGACTGGAAGGTCCTGGGGCGGTCCGACCGCTACGTGCTCAAGCAGTACGAAGAGGAAACGAACCTGCGCGCGCTGCTTTGCGTGGACTGCTCGCGCTCCATGGCGTACGGCGGCGGCAACGGTTCGGGCGGCAGCAAGTTCGACTATTGCAAGGTCGTGGCGGCGGCCTGCGGCTACCTGATGATCCGCCAGGGCGACCGGGTGGGTCTGCTGCTCGCCGGGGAGACGCCGCGGCGCCAGGTTCCGCCGCGCTCGTCGCCGGGGCATCTGCTGACGCTCTGCCAGGCCCTGGAAACCGCGCCCTGCGCGGGCCGCAACCGTCTGGCGCCCCTCCTGCAGGAGGCAGCCGGGAGCCTGCGCCACCGCAGCCTGATCCTGGTCTTCAGCGATCTGCTCGACGACCCCGAAACGATCCTGCCGGCGCTGGGCCGGCTGCATCATCGCGGGCACGACGTGCTCGTGTTCCAGGTGCTGGACCCGGGGGAACACGCGTTCGAGCTGGGCGGCCGGGGCGTGACGGTCATCCGCGACATGGAAACGGGCGCTGAATTCGAAGCGGAGCCGGAGTTGATCCGCGACCTCGTACGCGCGGAAATCGCGGCGTTTCTGCGGCAGGTCGATGCCGGGGTGCGGCGCCAGGGCATCCACCTGGTCCGCTGTACGACGGCCGAGCCGCCCGACCGGCTCCTGACGCGCAGCCTCAACGAGCGGGCGAAGCTGAGAAAACGGTAACCGGCATGAGCTTTCTGTCCCTGGGGATGCTGCTGTTCGGCCTGACCGCCGCGGTGCCGGTCCTCCTGCACCTGCACCACCGGCGCAAGCGCGTGGTGACGGACTTTTCGACCAACCGCTTCTTTACGGAGGCCATCCAGCGGGCGCAGCGGCGGCTGCAGCTCCGCCGCCTGCTGCTGCTGCTGCTGCGCGTTGCCGCCTGCCTGCTGCTGGCGGCGGCGCTGGCCCGGCCGATGGTGGACTGGGGCGGGATCGGGATCGGCCATGCGGGCCGGCGCGACCTCGTGGTGCTGCTCGACGACAGCCTGTCCATGCAGGCCGGGGGGGACGAAGGGGAGACGGGCGCGGTGTCGGCGTACGACCGGGCCCGCAGCCTCGCCGTGCAGGCGTTGAGCGCCCTGGCGCCGGGCGACCGGGCGGCGGTGGTGACGCTTAGCGGCCGTCCGGTTGCGGGCGGCGGCGACGCGGCGCCCGGCCTGACGGCGGACGTCCGGCGGCTGGCGGACGCGACGGCGGCCCTGCCGCCCGCGGAGGCGGCCGGCGACGCGGCGGCGGCGCTGGCGCGGGCCGGCCGGCTGTTGCGGCATTCCGACGAACGGGCGCGCCTCGTCCTGGCGGCGACGGACCTGCAGCGCGGCGATTGGCGGCATTCCGCGTGGCCGCCGCCGCCCCGCCCGACGGCGGGCCTCCTGGCGGTGACGGGACCGCCGCCCGGCCGCAACGTGGTCCTGGCCGGACTGCGTTTTCCGCACGGCGAGCCGGTGGTGCGGCAGCCGGCGCTGCTCGTCGCGCGCGTGATCAACTACGCGCCGGCGTCCGTCGAGGCGGACGTGGTTCTGACCGTCGATGGGGCCGGGGCCGAGCAACGCCGCGTTACGCTGCCGGGCGGCGGCGAAACGGAGCTGGACTTCCCGCTGGTCTTCGAGAAGGAGGGCGAACACCGGCTGGCCGTGACGGCGGCGTACGCGGATGCGCTGCCGGCGGACAACACGCGTTACCGGACCGTGCGGGTGGGACCGCCCCCGGCGGTCCTTTTCGTGGACGGCCCGGCGGCCCAGCCGGGCGCGGCGTCCGCCGTCTTCTACCTGGAACGGGCCGTGCGCGCGCTGGGCGGCGGCGACCCGGTCCTGCCCGTTGCCTTGGTGTCCGGCGCGGCGCTGGGGGACGCGCGGCTTGACGAGTACCGCGTGATCGTGCTGAACGCGAATGCGCGGCCGCCCGATTCCGCCGTGGACCGCCTGCGGCGGTTCGTGACGGCAGGGGGCGGCCTGCTGCTCGTCTGCGGCGAAGGCGCGGACACGGAGTGGTTCAACCGGACACTGGGGCCCGGCGGCAACGGCGCGCCCGGCGGGCCGGCCCCTTCGGGCCTGGGCCGGGTCGTGAGCCGGACGGCGCCCCGCACGCCGACGCGTATCGGCGAGATCGACATGCGGCACCCGGTCTTCGAACGGCTGGGCGGCGTGCGCGAAGGGGCCCTGGCCGGCGTGGTTATCCACAAGATCTATGCCGCGGCGCCCGCCCCGGGCGCCCGCGTGATCGCCGCCACGGACACGTGGCAGCCGCTCCTGCTGGACCGGACGTATGGCGAGGGGCGCGTGCTGCAAATCACAACGTCGCCCGTGCCGGACTGGAGCAACCTGGCGCAACGCAAGGTGTTCCTCCCGCTGGTCAGCCACGTGCTGCGCTACCTTGCGGAGGATCCGGGGCCGCCGCCGGCCGGCGAGACGGGCCGCGCGCTCGAGGCGCCGCTCGAAGGCTGGGAACCGGGCCGGAAAGCGGCCGTGCTGCTGCCGGACGGATCGCGCGCGGCGGCGGCGGTGCGGCTGCGCGGCGGACATCCGGTCATGCATCTGGCGGCGCCGCATGTCTCGCAAGCCGGTTTCTACCGCGTGCTCACGCTCGAGGCCGATGACGCCGAAAAGGCCCGCGGTCCGGCCCTGGCGGTCAACACGCCCCCGGCGGAATCCGTACCCGGGCGCCTGGACCCGGCGGAGGCGGAACGCCGGGCCGGGGCGTGGGGCCTGCGCGTGCGCGGCGCGGGCGGCGCGGATACGGACGACACTCTGACGGCCGACCTGCTGGAACGGAGCCGGGTGCGGCGGGGCGTTTGGGCGCCGCTGCTGTGGGTCGTCCTGGCGGCGGTGATCGTGGAACCCCTGATTGCAAACCGGATCGTCCGGTCGGAGCCCTGAACGGAAGACGCGATGCGCTGGAACGCTTTCGGCATGGAATGGCTGCTGGACACGGCGCGGATGCCTGCGCTGCAAGCCGCGCTCGTGGGCGTCGGCGTGCTCCTGGTCGTGATCGCCTACCTCCGGGGGCTGCGCTGGCAGCACCATACTCCCGGTTCGCGCCGGCTGTTGCTCCTGCTGCGCCTGGGGGCGATCGCCTGCCTGCTCCCCGCGCTGCTGCAGCTCCGGGCGCGGCGCCGTGTCGCAACGGCGCAGCGGCCCGTCGTGGCCGTGGTGCTCGACGACAGCGGATCGATGCGCCGGCCGGCGGGCGCGCCGGGGGACGAAGCGGCGCCGACACGCTACGCGCGCGCGCTCGATCTCCTGCGGGACGAACTGGCGCCCGCGCTGGGGACAAACGTTGCGCTGCGCGTGTACGGGATTGACGGAGAGGCGCTGTCCCCCCCGGCGCTCGAGACGAATGCGGCGGACAAGGCCTATTCGCCGCTCACGGAAACACTGTTGTACGTGCAGCGCGACGCGGGTGAGACGAACCTCGCGGCCCTGGTCGTGCTGTCCGACGGCGCGGAACACGGCGCGGCGCCGACGCCGGCCGCGCCGGACCGGCTGCGCGTGCCGGTTTTTGCGGTGAACGTATCCGGCACGGCCGCGCCGGAGGAAGGCCCCCCCGACGCGGCGGTCCGCTCGGTGGCGGTGAACCGGACGGCGCTGGCGGGCAACACGGTCCAGGTCGAGGCCGACATCCGGTTGCGCGGCGAGACGGTCTCGGCGCGTACGCCGGTCCACGTACTGCAGGGCGAGCGGGTCGTGGCGGGCGCGGTGCTCGAGAGCGACCACGGGGAGCGGCAATGGCGGGTGCAGATGGAATTCGTGCCGGAGCAGGCCGGCCGCTTCACGTATCTCGTGCAGGCGGGCGCGTTTCCGGGCGAGACGGAGCTGGCCGATAACCGGACGACGTTTTCGCTGGCGGTGCGGCGCGAACCGCTGAAGGTGCTCTACATCGACGGCGTTCTGCGTTGGGAGGGCAAGTTCGTACGCGAAGCGCTGGCGCGCGATCCGGACATTCACGTGGTCTACGCCGTACGCACGGCCCGGCCCGGCCGGGACCAGGGCTCTCCCGGGCTGCTGCGGCCGGAGGCGCTGGCGGACCTGCAGCTCGTGATCCTGGGCGACGTGGAGGCGGCCTATTTCGATCCGGCCGAGCTGGAGGCGCTTGCGCAATGGATCGTCGAACAGGGCGGCGCGCTGCTGCTGACCGGCGGCTACCGCAGTTTCGGACCGGAAGGATTCAGTACGTCCCGCCTGAGCCGCGTGCTGCCGGTGTTGTTCGCCGGACCGGGCGCGGCGCAGATCGAGGACCCCTTCCCGTTGCGCCTGACCCGGGCGGGGCGCGAGCATCCGGTCTTCGATCTGACCGGCAACCGCATGCGGGATGTCGCGTTCATCCACGATCTGCCCCTTCTGCAGGGCTGCAGCGCGGTGCGCGGCGTCAAGCCGGGCGCGGAAGTCCTGGCGGTCAACCCCGAGGTGCAGGTCCCGGGCCGGGACGAGGGGCTGCCGGTCATGGCGGTCCAGCAGGTCGGCGAGGGCCGGACGATGGTTTTCGCGGTGGACACGACGTGGCGCTGGCGGATGGTGGTGGGGGGGTATACGGGGGACGCTTCGTTTTACCACCGCTTCTGGGGCCAGCTCGTAAGATGGTTGATTACGGACGAGGACACGGAGGCCGCGGTGCTCGCGGTGCGGACGGACCGGTCGCGTTACCGCACGAACGAGACCGTGCGCCTGTACGCGGACCTGGCGGCCGCCGCCTCCGAAGCGGGCGCCGGGCCGGGTCCGGCGCGCGTCCGCGCGGTCGCCGCCGACGAACAGGGCCGGCAGCGGGACCTGGCGTTGCGGGAGCTCTCGGCGCAGCGGTACGAGGCGGCTTTTACGGTCGACCGGCCGGGGCGCTGGGACATCACGGTGACGGCCGACGGGGTCGGCGAAGGCGCCGCGTCGCAAGTGGTGCGGATCGACGTCGCGCGCCCCGGCGCGGAGCAGCGTCATGCGGCGGCGGAGCCGGAACGGTTGCGCGCCCTGTGCGAGCAGTCGGGCGGGCGTTACGTGGGAGCGGAGGAGGCCGCGGCGCTGGCGCGCGGTCTCGCGCCGCCGGCGCGCCGGATCACGGAAACGCGCGAGCTGGCCTTGTGGCGGCATCCGGTCCTGGCGGCGCTGTTTTTTGCCTGCTTGTGCGGGGAATGGATTGTGCGCAGAATGAAGCGGCTGGCGTAGGCGGCGTGCGCGCCGGCGGAACGGGTATGACGGCATCGGAAAAACGGATACGGGACATGATCGGGGCGGTGCGCCGCAGGTGGCTGCGGCGCGAGCTGCGCGGATTCGCGGTCGCGGGGGTGACGCTGCTCTGGGCCTGGCTGGCGCTCATGGTGGCGGCGGACAACCGGTTCATGCTCACGCCGGGTCAGCTCGGCGCAGGCTGGGTTGCCGGCGCGGCGGCCCTGGCGGCGTGGGCCGCGGCGTGTCTGTTCCGGTGCACGTGGGGGCGGCCGGCGGCGGACACGCTGGCGCTGCGTTTCGAACGGCGCGTGCCCGGGCAGGAGAACCGGCTGATCAACGCCTGGCAGTTCCTGCACGGCCGCGGGGCCGAGCGCGACGCCATGGCCCGGGCGGCCGTGCTGGAGAACGCGGCGCGCCTGGACCCCGCGCAGGCCGAGCGGGCGGTGGACGACCGGCCGGTCCGGCGGCTGGCGTGGGCGCTGGGCGGGGTCCTGCTGCTGATCGCGGCTTACGCCGCGTGGCGGCCCGACGGGAGCCTGAACGGACTGCGGCGCGTGCTGAGCCCGGCCGCGCCGGAGCCGCATTACCTGGCCGCGCGCATTACCGTGCGGCCGGGCGACGCGGAGCTGGTGGAAGGCGATGCGCTCCGCGTGGAAGCCGACGTTGCGGTGCGCCGTGAACGGTTCCGTCCCGGTGCGGCGTTCCTGGCCTACCGGACCTCCGGATTTGACTGGAAGACCGTGCGCATGGAGGCGGCCGGCGGCGCCGCGTACCGCGCCGTCCTGGACGCCGTCCGGCAGCCGCTGGAGTACCGGGTGCAGGCGGGCCCGTCCGCGACGCGGGTCTACACGGTCGGCGTCCGGAAACGGCCGCGCGTGGAAGACCTGCGGGTGACGGTAGAGGCCCCGGCCTACGCGGGGCGGGCGCCCCGCACGCTCGAACCGATGCAGGGCAACGTGGAGGCACTGGAGGGGTCGGCCGTGCGGTTGACCGTTACGGCGTCCGCCCCGCTGAGGGAAGGCCGGCTCGAACGGGGCGCGGGCCCGGCGATACCGCTGCAGCTGGACGCGGGCGACGCCCGGGTCGGCCGCGCGGCGTTAACGCTGGCAGGGAACAACGCGTACCGGGTCCGGCTGGTCGACCGGCAGGGAACGGCCAACGCCGATCCGTTGCGCTATGCGCTGCGCGCCGTGAAGGACCGCGCGCCGTCCGTCTCGGTCCGGCGGCCGGGCCGGGACCTGGTGCTGCCGGCGGACGCGGTGCTGCCGGTGGCCTGGGAGGCCGCGGACGATATCGGCCTGGGGCGCGTCGTTCTGGAGACCAGCCGCGGGTCCGGCACCTGGGAGCCGTTCCGGACCTGGCCGGTTCCGGAAGCCGCCCGGCAGGCCGCGCAGGAGACCGAGGTAGCGTTGCGCGAACTCGGGCTGAAGCCCGACGACGTCCTGCGTTACCGCGTGGTCGCCTACGACGGGCGGACGCCGGAGCCGAACCGCGGCGTCGGGCGGTCCTGGAGCGTCACGGTGGCGGAGGACGCGCAAGACGAGAACGTCGCCCTGGCGCAGGCGAAGGAACTCTACGGCACGCTGCGCAAGGTCCTGGCGCTGCAGCGGCAGAATCGCGGGGAGCTCGCGCGGGACGGATCGGCCGAGGCCATGCGCAGCCGGCAGGGCGACGTGCGCCGGCTGAGCCGCTTCGCGTTCGAGCGGGAGGAAAACGCCGTGCGGCCCGATACCCGGGCGCTGGCCGCGCTGGCCGAGCTGGTCAACGGCCCGATGCTCTTCGCGGAACAGGGGCTGCAGACGTACGCAGGCACGCCGCAGGAACGGGCGGAACGGAAACCCGAACTGTTGACGCTGATGGACGCGATTATCGCGAAGCTGGAGGCGCTGCTGGGGCGGCTGCGCACGCTGATCGAGACGGCGGAACAGGCCCGCGCGCGGCTGGACGAACTGGACCCCGAGGCCCGGCGGCAGGCGCTGGAAAATATTCGCGAGATGCTCGGCACGCTGCGCGACTTCATCCCGGAACAGGACCAGGTGATCGAAGACGCCGAGGAGCTGCTGCGCAAGGCGGAAGACTACACGGCGGACGCGCTGCAGGAACTGGAGCGGCTGAAAGGGACGGAAGACCGGTGGGCCAAGGTGTTTCACGGGTCGGTTGCGGACATCGCGCTGCTGACCGAGCAGGGCTTCGCCGACGACACGATGGTGAACGACTACAAGGAGATGGTTGAACAGATCGAGGAAGCGTCAAAAAACATGACGCCGAAGTTGATCGAGCTCGCAGTGCCGCGCGCGCAGGCAGGGCGGGAACTGGCGGAGTCGCTGGTGGTGGACATGGAGATGTGGGTTCCCAGTTCGCCCGACCATATCAAGTGGATGATGGAAGAGCCGCTGGACTACCCGGAGATTCCCATGCCGGACTTGCCGGACCAGCTCACGGATTTCATCGGCGACCTGATCGAGGAGCAGGACGCGCTCAACGACCTGGCCGAAGACCTTACGAGCGGGTGGGCGGATTCGATTTCGGCGGCAGGCTGGGCGGTGTCGGGCGGGCCGATCAGCAGTTTCAGCGCCAAGGGCAAAACGGGAAATCAGCTGCCCGACAACAACGAGATCACCGGCCGCTCGGGCGAGGGCCGCTCCGGCCGCAGCCAGGGCCAGATGCTGGAAAGCGTGGCCAAGGGGCTGCGCGGGCGGCGCACGCCGACGCGCCTGACGCATGACCCGTACGAGCAGGGCGTGGTCCGGGAGCTGCAGCAGATGGCGACAAGCGGGGCGACCGGCGGCGGGAAGGCCCGCGGGGCGGGCCAGGAAGGCCTGCAGGGCGACAGTCCGCCGCCGTTATACGAGGGGCTCGGCTTCATGCAGGACTGGCAGAAGCGGATTCGGCAGAAAGCGGTGCGCCTGGCGGGCGAGTTGAGCCGGGCCCGCGTGCGGCTGCCCGCGCTGGACGACAGCATCGCCTTGATGGATGAAGCCGCGGAGGCGGCGCAGGATGCGCGGTACACGGACATGTTCCAGAAGCAGCGCATGGTTTTGAGCCGGCTCGAAGCGGCCGGGACCGACGCCACGCGCGAGGCTTCGCTGCAGGCCGACACCGCCTACGAGGTGCCGCCCGACCAGCGCAGCCGGGTCGTGGACGCCTTCGAGGAGCCGGTGGCGCCGGCCTACCAGAACGCGGTGAAACGGTATTTCGAAATGCTGAGCACGGGGGAGTAGGCGATGCGGCGCTGGAGAGCGGGTATCTGGGCGGCCGCGGCCCTCCTGTCGGCCGGCGCGGCGCGGGGCGCGACGCCGGCGTGGTGGGACGCGGCCTGGCCGTACCGGGTCCGGCTGGACAGTCCGGCGGGACAGGGCGACGTCGCGTGGGCACGGGTTGCGCTGGCCGACCGGACGCGGCGGGACGGGCGCGACCTGCGCCTGCTGGACAACGGGGGCCGGCCGCGCCCGTTCCGGATCGAACATCACGATCCGTTTCTGTCCACGCTGCTCTCCCTGCAGGTTGCGGCCGGCCGGGCGGAGACCTTGTGGCTGTACTACGGCAACACGAACGCGCCGGCCATAGAACCGGCGGACCCCTTCCGCGGCGAGCGCGAGGCGGCGCGGGCGCGGTGGGACCGGCTGCGGACTGAGCGGGAAACGGCGCTGGAGCGCCGGGCCGCGCTGCAGCGCGAGCTGGAAGGCGTGCGCAAGCGCCTGGCGGACGCCGGGGGAACCAACGCGGCGGCCGCCGGCGTGCGGCGGGAGTTGGAAGCCGAAGCCGCCGCGCTGGAGGCGCAACACCGGGCGGTTTCCGTGGAGGCGCTGCCGCCGGAGCCGTCCATACCCGGACCCTGGACGCCGCGCCGGGGCATTCTGCTGACCGTCTACCGCAAGGCCGAACCCGGGCATCCGCCGGACATCGCGGCGCTCCGGGCCCTGATCGAACGGAGCGAGCTGGAAGGGGCCATGTACCGCACGGACATTGCCGACGGCTACAACCGTTTCGGCCCCAGCGAGCAGTATATCAGCGTATACGAAGGCTATCTCCAAGTGCCCGCCGCGGGCGTGTATGCGTTCTGCAGCGCCAGTGACGACGGCAGCTGGGTGTACGTCAATGACGAACAGCTCGTAGCCTGGCCCGGCGCCCACGGCTGGGGCGCCGGACTGCGCGGGGAGCACAGCGGGGAAATCCGGCTGGAGCAGGGGATGGCCCGGGTGCGTTACTATCACGAACAGGGCGAGAACAACCAGATGGCCTTCCTGGGCTGGCGCGCGCCCGGCGAAGAGAAGTTCTGGAGTATTCCGCGGGAACACTGGCTCTCCGTTCGCGAAGCGAAACCGGGTCCGCACGAAGCCCGGCACGGCGGGACGGTGCCGGTGCCGCGGGCGGAGGTGGAGAGCACCTACTGGATACGCGATTCGCAGGACGAGCAGGCCACGCTGGTTCGCTTCCGCGATGCGAGCCGAAGCGGGGCGGGCGCGATCGTGCACCGGCGCTGGACGTTCGGGGACGGCCTGGAGAGCGCGGACGCGGACGTCCGGCATGCCTATTTCCGGCTGGGCCGTCCGGAGGTGACCCTCGAGGTCGCGGACGCGGCGGGAAACCGCGGGCGGGCCCGCTGCCGGCCCCGTCTCTTCAAGGTGGACGTGCGCGCCCACTTCTTCAACTACGGCAACGAGAACCAGTACATCGAGGCGACGGCGGGGTACGACGTGGAGAAGCTGAGGCGCGACGACCTGGCGTTGTATGCCGATTTTCTGGCCTGTCTCGAGCAGTGGCAGGCGCTCGTCGAGGCGGCGGACGCGCTGATCCGCCGGTTTCCGGACTACGACCGGTCTCCGGCCATGGGGCTGCAGGCGGCGGAAGCCTGCCTGACGCCGAAACATTTCGACCCGGCCCGCGCGGTGCGGTTCCTGGACTGGGTCGCGGCGCAGGCGCCGCCGGACCTGCGCCGGCGGGCGGACCTGCGCAAGGCCGAGGTTCAGATCTGGCACCTGGACGCCCCGGACGCGGGGCGGGAACGGATTGCCTCCGTCCTGGCCGAGGCCGCCGGGGAGTCGGACGCGTCAAGCCGCGCGCTGGAACGCCGCTGCCGGATCGGGCTGGGCGACGCGGCGCTCGTGCAGGGCCGTCTCGAGGCGGCGGATGCGGAATACCGCCGGGCGGCCGGGCTGTCCGAACGGAACATCGACGAGGCCGAACGCCTGGCCAAGCGGGGCACGTATCCCCACATCGTGAACGATCTGCTGGCGCGCGGGGAAGAGGAGTGGGCGCTGAAGACGATCGACGAATGGGAAACGGAGTTCCCGCAACAGAAGCTCGAGGGCACGAGTCTCTTTCTGCGGGGCAAGGTGCTCTATATTCTCCACCCCGGCCCGCAGGCGCTGCGTTTTCTCAGGGCGGCGGTCGAGGCCGCGCCCGGCGCGGTGCACGTGCCGGAAGCCGTCTGGCTGCGGGCCAACTGCCTGATGGACCTGGAGCGGTACCGGGAAGCGCTGGAGGCGTTTGCGCGGATCACGACGGACTTTACCGAGACCCGCTACGCGGCAGCGGCCGTCGAGAAGGCCGAGGCCTGTCGCGCCGCGCTGGCGGACGCCAACCCGGGGGCGGGCGGCGAATGAGCGGAACGCGAAGCTATCGGCGGATGCTGCTGTGCGCCGCGGGGGCGGCCCTCGCGCTTGGCGGGGCGGCTGCGCGGGCCGGAACGGAAAGCAACCTCGTCTTTAACGGAGCGTTCGAGCTGCGCGATCCCGCGACCGGGTTGCCGAAGGGATGGGACACGGAGCGGCCCGGCAACGTCCGCCTGGCGGACGGCGGGGCCGGGCGCGGCCGGGTGGTGGAGATGCAGGGCGACACCGAGCTGATGGCCTCGTACGGCGTCGCTCTGCGGGGCGGCCGGATCCCCGTCACGGCGAACACGCGTTACCGCTGCACCGGCCTGACGCGTTCGGAGGGCCCCGCGATGAAGGTGTTCGTCAAGGGGTACGGGGCGGTCAGCCGCGTCGAGAACGGCGTGACGAACGTCGCGGACGAGGCGGTTTACCAGATGCGCAAGGATATCGATCCCACGGCGGCGTGGACGCCGTTTCAACTGGACTTCGAACTGCTGCCGGCCGAGGTGTTCAGCGATTTCCAGCACCGGGTCGACTACCTGCGGATCACGCTCTGGGCCTTCTGGCCCGTGGGCCGCTGCTGGTTCGACGATATCCGTTTCGTGGAGGTCGGGCCCGTGCCCGGGGAGCGGCGGCGCCATGCCGGGGCCGTGACGCATACGGGCAAGGCGCCGCAGCTGGGGCCCGCGGCCGGTGCGGCGCCGGCGGTATCCGAGGAGACACTGTGGCAGACGGCGGTCAACGCCTGGGGTGCGGAGGCGCATGCCGACGCGCTGGCGCTGGCCGGCGCGTTGATCGCGCGGAACGGCGCGAAGGCCGATTACCGCCTGCTGGCGGCCCGTGCGGCGCGGGCGCTCGAGCGCTGGGACGAGGCGCTGGAGCAGGCCGCATGGCTGCTGGCGCCGGACAACACGGCGGTGCGGGACTGGCAGCGCGACTGGGCCACGGTCGTCGCGGCCGACGCGTGGCGGCACCGGGGCGAGGCGGCGCGCGCGCGGGAGATGCTGCAGGCGCTGCTTTCGGGGGAGGGGTCGCCCCACGCGCGCGAGGCCGCGCGGGAACTGCGCGACGCGATGGATGCGGAGTAAGGGCG
>JAFGIZ010000085.1 GCA_016929365.1 Lentisphaerota bacterium | reverse complement strand
CTGCTGCACCGCCTCGATCACTTCCACTTCCGAATTCGCCGGACACCCCGTATGTGCCGCCACCGTGCCGTCCAGCATCGTGTTGTCGTTGTGGCCGTTCCCGATCGCCAGGATCGCTTCCCGTTCGATGCCCAGGTACCGCGCCAGCTCCGCCACCGCCATACCCTTGGTGAACGGAACCGAACGGACGTCCACCTCCAGATGGTAGCGGAACACCATCAGGTTCGCGTGCTGCTGCGTTTCCCGTTCGAGCATGTCCGCCGCCACCCTCGCGGATTCCTCGGAATCGAAGCGCAGGCACAGACGGCTCCGCGATGCCATGACCGTCTTGACCCCGATCGCGCCCCCCGTCAGCCGCGCGTGCCAGCCGCGCAGGACCTGGCGCGCCCGCTGCCGGTTGCTCCACATCAGAGCCCGGATATGGAGATTCCACGGAACGTGCGGCAGATAGCCGAACCGGGTCAGACTGTAAATGTAGGCGTGCCGCACAATCACGTAGTCGGGCAGCAGCCCCATCTGCGACATGGGCTTGAAAAAAGCGTGGAAACTCTTGCGCGAACGCCCCGTGCAGACAACCCAGACCGCGTTACGGCGCCGCCGGATGTCGTTGATGCGCTCGCGAAAATCATGGTAGAGCGGGAAGTCGTTGGCACTGCCGATCAACGTCCCGTCCAGATCCGTCGCGATCAAACGTATGTCGGTCTGCACCCTCTCACTTCCCGCCGGGAACCCGATCTTCAGAATCCCTGTCGGGCCAGTTCCTGCTGCAGCTCCTGCTGAAAAGCCCCGACGTCCTGCTGCGACGGCCGATAGCCCTCTTGTTCCGGGTTGAGCCCCAGGCGGCCCGTTGCATCCAGCATCCAGGCGGCCCGCTGACCGTCGCTGAAAACCACGCTCCCGCTTACGACACTGCCCGGCTTGGTAATCCGGTCCACCTCGACGCGTACCCCGCCGGCCCCCGGCGCCGCGCCGCCCGTCTCCGCCGCCGCGCCGCCGTCCGCCCCGGCCAAGTCCGTGCGTTCCCGGCTCGCCGGCTTGTCCTGCACGCTCATCCCCAGATCCAGCAGGAGAAAACGCACGTCCATGAACGTCAGGCGCAGGCCGAACTCCGTGCGCAGCTTTTCCTGGATGGCGGCCAGGTCGTCGCCTGCCTCGATCCATTCCGCCACGGCGTGTTTCTGTACCTCAGTCAATTCGGCCATGCAGCCCTTCTCCCGTTCGTGTCCAAAACATGAGTCTGGCCCATTTCCCCGCCACTGTCAACGTTCGCACGCCGGCCGGCACGCTCCTGCCGTTGTCCCGCCCGCACCGGACCCGCGTCTCCAGCGCCCCGCAAGGCCCGCACCGCCGCCCCGGGCCGTCCGCTTCGCAAAAGCGTCTCCCCGATCAGAAAACCCCGATACCCCCTCGCTTCCAGATCCTCAATCTCCGCGCGCGTGCGGATCCCGCTCTCGGCAACCGAAATCCGTTCCGCCGGGATCCTTCCGGCCAGGGACCGCGCCGTGTCCAGACTTGTCTCCAGCGTCTTCAGGTTCCGGCTGTTGACTCCCACGATGGCACCCGGCAGCGCCAGAGCCAGTTCCAGCTCCCGGGCGGAATGCGCCTCGACAAGCACATCGAGTCCCAACGTCCGCGCCTCCGCAAACAGCCGGCGCAAGGCCGGACCCTCCAGTGCCGCGACGATCAGCAAAACCGCGTCCGCGCCCCAGGCCGCCGCCTCCGCCACCTGGTACGGGTCGCCGATGAAGTCCTTTCGCAGGACGGGCAGTCTCGTCGCCGCGCGCACGGCCTCCAGATGCTCGCCCCGACCGAGGAAATGCCGCGGCTCCGTCAGCACGGATACCGCGCACGCGCCCGCCGCTTCGTAAGCCCGGGCCAGCGCCGCCGGGCGGTACGCCCGGCGGAGCAGCCCCGCCGAGGGGCTGGCTTTTTTCAGCTCGGCAATAATACGCGTACCCCCGCCCCCGGTCAGCGCTTCCGCAAGGCTGTGGTGCCGCCGCCGCGCGGCCCGCTCGCGCAAGGCGTTCAACGGCACCCTGCCGCGGGCGTGCGCCGTGTCAGCCCGTCGTTCCGCCATGATCGTGCGCAGCACGCCGCCGCCGGGAATCCCGTGTTGTGTCACGGTATCACCAGCACCTGCCCGACACGCAGCCGGTTCTCGCCGCCCAGGATCTCTTCGTTCGCATTGTATATGCGCCGCCACTGCTGCGCATCTCCGTACAGCTCCGCCGCAATACGCGACAGCGTGTCGCCCCGCTTGACACGGTACGTGCGAACCACGCTTTGGAAACCGCCCGCCGGACGTTGCCCGCTTTCGGCAGCCGCCTCGCGCGCGGCATCGCGCTCCGCACGCACGCGCGCCACCAACAGCTCGAGTTTCTCAACCTTGTTCTTGAGCGCCGCGTTTTCGACCGCCAGCTCCTCTTCCCGCTTCTCGAACTCCGCGGTTGTCCGGTCAATCACCCGCTTGTAACGCTCGGCTTGCTCGGACAGCGCCGCCGCCTCATCCTGCCGCCGCGCCAGCTCCTCGGGGTCGATTCCCGCCTCCTCGGCCGCCTCGGCCTCCTTGCGCCGGCGGTACGCCGCGGCCTGCTCCGCGGCTTCCTCCTCGCGGCCCGCCAGAAGTTTGGCCCCGAACAGCTGTTCGGCCACCCGGATCCGGTGTTGAATCATCTCCGCCTTCTCCGTCCCGGGACGCAGCTCGACATAACGGCGGTAATGATAAATCGCCCCGACAAAATCCCGGCGCTGGTCGTGCAGCAGAATGGCCAGATCCAAGTGGGCCCGTGCATTGTCGGGATCGCCGTGCAAAACCCGCTCGAGCAAGTCAATCG
>JAFGIZ010000084.1 GCA_016929365.1 Lentisphaerota bacterium | reverse complement strand
GTCCTGTCCGTCCTCCTGGGCGCCCTGGCGCGGCCCACGATCCTGGCGGTTTTTGCGGCGGGCGTATGGGTCCTGTGCGTGGGCAACATCCTGGCGCTGGACGACGGCCCGGCCACGGTGCTGCTGACCATTTCGCGCATCCTGAACGCCGTGGCGGTCGGCTACATCGTCTATTCGCTGGTGGACGTTGTCGACTACTACCTGGGCAACCTGGCGGGGCGGACGGCGAGCCGGGTGGACGACGTGCTGGCGCCGCTGGTGGGGCGCAGTATCCGGATCACGGTCGCGGCACTGGTTGTGGTCAACGTGGCGCATGTCGTCAGCGGCAAGAGCGTCACGACGATCCTGGCGGGCCTGGGCGTGGGCGGGCTGGCGGTGGCGCTGGCGGCGCAGGATACGATCAAGAATTTTTTTGGGTCGCTGGTGATCCTGGGCGATAAGCCGTTCGAGATCGGCGACCGGGTGGTCGTGGACGGTCATGACGGCCCCGTGGAACAAGTGGGCTTCCGGTCCACCAAGATCCGGACCCTGGAGGGGCACCTGGTGACGGTGCCCAACGCGGAGATTGTCAACCGGACGATCCAGAATATCGGCAAGCGGCCCCACATCCGGCGGCTGGCGAACATTACGATCACCTACGATACGCCGCCGGATAAGGTGGAGCGGGCGCTGGCGATTGTCAGGGAGATCCTGAAGGACCACGAGGGGATGGACGCGGAATTTCCGCCGCGCGTCTTCTTCAGCGACTTCAACGATTGTTCCCTCAATATCATGATGCTATACTGGTACCACCCGCCGGATTACTGGGCCTATATGGCGTTTACGGAGCGGGTCAACATGGAGATACTGCGCCGGTTCAACGCGGAAGGCATTGAGTTTGCGTTTCCGACGCAGACGTTGTACCTGGCGGGCGACCCCGGCCGGGCATTGACGGTCAGGACGGTTTCGGCGGAGGCGCCCGGTCCGCGGGCCGGATGAACACCCGCGGGTCACGCAGCCGCGGGAGGGGCAGGTCGAGCATGATAAAGCAAGACGACGTGACGCCGCTTGACCGCCGGCGCATCCTGGTGGTGGACGATTCGCGGGGCATCCGCGAGCTTTTCCGGATCATCCTGGAGTCGGCCCTGCCCGAGCGCGAGATCGACACGGCGACGAACGGACGCGAAGCCGTGGACGAATTTTCGGCGCGGCATCACGCGGTGCTGCTGCTCGACCTGAACATGCCCGTCATGGACGGGGAGACGGCGTTCCTGGAAATCGACCGTTTGTGCCGCAATCGCCGCTGGCTGATGCCGACCGTGGTGTTCTGCACGGGTTATGCGCCGCCGGACGTGGTGCGGGCCCTGGTGGAAAACGGGTCGCCGCACCGGTTCCTTGAGAAGCCGGTTTCGGAGGACGAGCTGATCGGCGTGGTGCGGGATTGTCTCAAGGCATGAACACGGTGCATTCGGTTCGGGAGATGCAGGCCCGGGCCGCCGACGCGCGACGGCGCAACCGGCGCACCGGCCTGGTCCCGACGATGGGATATCTGCACGAGGGGCACCTGTCCCTGGTTCGCCTGGCGCGGGAGCACGGCGACCGGGTGGTCGTCAGCATCTTCGTCAATCCGGCGCAGTTCGGACCCGCTGAAGACCTGGACCGCTATCCGCGCGACCTGGAGCGGGACCTGGCCCTGTGCCGGGAGGAAGGGGTGGACACGGTGTTCGCGCCGTCGGCGGAGGCGATGTACGCGCCGGACGCGAGCGTGTGGGTGGAGGAGACGGCACTGTCGCGCGGGCTGTGCGGCGCGGGGCGCCCGGGCCATTTCCGCGGCGTGGCGACGGTGGTGGCCAAGCTGTTCCACATTGTGCAGCCGGACGTCGCGGTGTTCGGCCGCAAGGATTATCAACAGGCGCGCGTGATCGAGCGGATGGTGCGCGACTTGAATTGGCCGGTCCGGATCCTGCTCGGGCCGATCGTGCGGGAGGCGGACGGCCTGGCGATGAGTTCGCGCAACGCGTACTTGTCGGCCGAGGAGCGGGTGCGGGCGCGGCGGCTGTACGTCGCGCTGCGGGAGGCGGAACGCCTGGCGGGGGCGGGGACGCGGGAGGCGGCGGCGCTGCGGACACGCATGCGGGAAGTGCTGGAAGCGGGCGGCGGGGTGGATGTCGAGTACGCGGAGGTGGTGGACGCCCGCACGCTGGAGCCGGTCGAACGGGTGGCCGGGCCGGCGGTCGCCCTGGTCGCCGCGCGGGTCGGCGCGACGCGGCTGATCGACAACGTGGAGCTGGGCGGCTGAGGCGGATGCGGCGGGGCCGCCCGTGCCGGGAGGCGCGCCCCCGGGGTTACTCGTGCCGGAGCGCCCGGATGGGGTCGAGGCGGGCGGCGCGGGCCGCCGGGTAAATCCCGAAGACCAGGCCGACGCCGACGCTGATGACGAGGGACAGGGCGACGCTCCACGCCGTGATGACGGTGGGCAGTCCGGCCAGGCGGGTGATCAGCCACGGGATCAACAGGCCCAGGCCGATCCCGAGCAGGCCGCCGATCGTGGAGAGCACGATCGTCTCGGTGATGAACTGCAGGACGATGTGGCGGCGGGTGGCGCCGATGGCGCGGCGGATGCCGATTTCGCGGGTGCGTTCGGTCACGGAGGCGAGCATGATGTTCATGATGCCGATGCCGCCGACGAGCAGGCTGATGCAGGCAATGGAGCCGAGCACGATATTGAACGTCCGCTTGGTCTCGCGGGCCTCGCGCAGCAGGGCGAGGGGCACCTGGATACGGGTATCGTCGTGCTTGTGGGTTTCGGCCAGCATGCGTCCGATCGCGGCGGCGGCGGGTTCGACGTGCTCGATGCGGTCGATTTCCACGATGCATTGATGGAGTTCGACTTCTTCGCGGCTGTATTCCCCGGCCTTCATCTGCATATCGACGTCGCCGAAGCGGGTCCGGACGAACGCAAGGGGCGCATAGACGTCGTTGGCGCGGTCCGGGGTCTGGAGGCCGCCGCCGCGTTCCGGTTCGCCGCGGATGATGCCGACGACTTCGAGGAACTGCCCGTCCACGCCGACGTGGCGGCCGAGGATGGCGCCGGCCGCCAGGAGGGTGCGGGCGACGTGTTCGGTCAGCACGGCCGCGTTCTTGACGCCGCCTTCGTCTTCCGCGGTCAGCAGCCGGCCGGCGATACGCTCGCGGCGGACGAGATCGAACCAGTCGGGCGTGACGCCGGCGAGCCGGATTTCCATGGTGCGGCGGCCCACGCGGGCGGGTTTACGGAGCAGCTTGGCGGGCGCCAGGCGCCGGACGGAAGGGATGCCCTCGCGGATGCGGCGCACGTCGTCGTAGGTGAGCCCGTACGCGGCGGTGCGCCGGCGCTGCGAGTCCTGGGATTCGTCGATCGGCTTGACCGAGCTCAGGATGATGTTGTGGCTGCCGAGCCGGCGGATGCGGTTCAGCGCATCCCGGCTGGCGCCTTCGCCGACGGACAGCATGGCGATGACGCTGCCCACGCCGAAGACGATTCCGAGCATGGTCAGCAGGGAGCGCAACTTGTGCAGCCAGAGGTTTTCTATCCCCAGGCGGATATTGCGGCCGACCGCGTGCAGGCGCGGGACGAAGCGCTGGGGGTCGGGCGGGGCGGGGGTCATGGCGTTTCCCGGGCGATGCGGCCGTCCCGCATGTGGATGTGGTGGTTTGCATAACGGCCGACGTCGGTCTCGTGCGTCACCATGATGATGGTGCGCCCGTCGCCGTTCAAGGTCTGCAGAAGGCCGAGGATCTGCTCGCCGGTGGCTGAATCGAGGTTGCCGGTCGGTTCGTCGGCCAGGATGATGGCGGGATCGTTGGCGAGCGCGCGGGCGATGGCGACCCGCTGCTGCTGCCCGCCCGAGAGCTCCGAGGGGCGGTGCGTCAGGCGCGCGTCCAGGCCGACGCGGGCCGCCAGCTCGCGCGCCCGCGCGCGGCTGTGCGCCGAGTCCCAGCCCAGGTAGAAGAGCGGCAGCTCGATGTTGCGCTCGACACTGAGCTGGGGGATGAGGTTGAAACTCTGGAAGATAAAGCCCAGGCGGCGCAGGCGCAGGCGGCTGAGGCGCGTATCGTCCAGGGCGCCGACGTCCCGGCCGTCGAGCGTATAGCGGCCGGCATCGGGCCGGTCGAGGCAGCCCATGATATTCAGAAGGGTGCTTTTGCCCGACCCGCTGGCGCCCATGACCGCGCAGAACTCGCCCGGCGCCACGGTAAACGAGACGTCGCGCAGGGCATGCACGCGGTTATCGCCCATGGCGTAGACTTTCGATACCTGCTCGAACGCCAGGAGGGCCGCGGGGCCCGGGGCGCCGGTGGCGGAAGGGGGCGTCATGGGCGCCCTGCCGGAGGCGGGGCCTCCGCGGCATCCAGCGGCGGCGTGAGCAGCACGCGCTCGCCGGCGCGGAGCCCGCTCTTGATGTGGATCATGCGGTTGTTGTCCAGCCCGGTCTCGACCGCGCGGGCGCGGGTTTCGTTGCGGTCATTCACCACGTAGACCGTCGGTTCGCCGGCGACGTGAACGACCGACTGGATCGGCACGGAGAGTACCGCGTCGTGCCGTTCGACGATGATCTCCACCTTGCAGGACATGCCGTTGCGCAGGCGGGCGCCGTTCCCATCGATATGGATTTCCGTGTCGTAGACCTTCAGGTCGGGGTTCAGCCAGAAATTCTGCGGATCGGGCAGGGGCCCGATGCGGTGCACGTGGCCCGCCAGGGTCACCCCGGGCATGGCGTCCATCGTGACGACCGCCGGCATACCGATCTCCACGTTTTCGATGCGCGTTTCGTGAATTTTCACTTCGGCCATCATCCGGGTCGTGGCCGGCAGGTAGATCAGCTCGGCCATTTCGTGCACTTCCTGGCCTTCGGCGAGAGGCTGTTCGTCGCCGCGCCCGCGCCGCGACTGGACGCTGGTGGCGTAAATCACCTGGCCGGCGGAGGGCGCCTTGATTTCGGTATTTTCGATTTTCTCCAGGATCTCGTTCAGCTTTTCCTTTTGCCGGTGGAAGTCCTGTTCCTTGGCGCGCAGCTCGGCCTCGGCCTGCACGAGGTTGGCCTGGGTGCGGCGCCGGGTCCGTTCCAACGCCATGCTGGACTGCTTGACCTTGCTTTCCAGCTCGGCCAGCCGCCGTTTATGCTCGTAGGCGGTGAGCAGCTCGAGGTCGCCGCGGGCGAGGTCGAGGTCGAGCTCGGCTTTCTTCCGGGCCAGCGCGTCGGCCTGGAGTTCGGTCTGCGAGATGTACTGCTCTTCGAACAGAACGCCGGACCACTTGGCTTTTTCGGCGGCCCGCTGCAGGTCTTCTTCGGCGAGGCTGATGCGCACCTGGGCTTCCTTGAGGGACTGGGGATATTCGCCCTCGCGGTATTTCTCGAGATCCTGCTGCGCGAACCGGAAATCCAGCTCGGCGGTCTCGATGTCGCTGGCGGCCTGGCTGCGGGTGATTTCGAGTTCTTCGCGCGCGCGGATGAACGCCGCCTCCGCGTTCTGCACGCGGATCTCCTGGTCGAACTTCTGTTCCTCGAGCTGGTTGGCGTCGAGGCGGACGAGCAGGTCGCCGGCTTCGACGAATTCGCCTTCCGGAATGAGCCAGAGGATGGTGACGCGGCCGGGCACGCGGCTCTTGATGATCACCTGCTCCTGGGCCTGGATCGTCCCGGTCTCGGCGATGGCGATCGTCAGGGGCCCGGGTTCCACGCGGTAGGTGAGCGGGGCGGCGGGGTCGGGGCCGCCGCAGCCGGCGGCGAGGGCCGCGAGCAGGACCGGCAGCAGGCGTGTCCGCGCCGCGGCAAGGCGGCGCCGCGGGGCCGCGAGGTTCCGGTTTCCGGTTTCAGCCGTCATGCGGATCGGGTTGTTCTCCCTTCTGTCCTGCGGGCCGTACGGCCTCGTCCAGGGGCGTTTCCGTCCAGAGGCCGGTGTGGTCGACTTGAAGGATACCCATGTCGCGCTGGAGTGCAAGCAGGCTTACACGCCAGTCGACGAGGGCCGCGGTGAGGGCGTTGCGGGCGTCGAGAAGCGCTTCGCGGGCTTCGAGCAGGTCGCGCATGCGGGCGCGGCCCGCCTGGAGAAAAAGATTCGTGCTCTTTTCGCGCTGTTCGGCCAGTGCGACGGCGCGGCGCTGGATGGCCACCGTTTCGGCGGCTTCCTGGAGGCTGCGCAGTCCGTTGCGCACGGCCAGCGTGATGGTGTCGGACTGTTCATCGCGGTCGCGCCGGCTCTGCTCGAGGGCGATGAGCGCGGTGCGGTAGGCATTGCGTTCGGCCGTGCGGTCCAGCGGCAGGTCGAGCGTGAGCAGGCCGGAATAGCGGCCTTCGGCCAGGCTGAGATCGGCATCCTCCTCGCCGGCGGAGCCGATCGAGCGGCTCTCGCCGGCGGACGCGGAGCCCAGCAGGGTCAGCTCGGCGCGCAGCGCGTCGGCGGCGACGCGGGCGGCGCGTTCGGCGTCGGCGACGCGCGCGCGGCTGACAATCATGTCCGGGCGGCGCGCGAGCGCGGCGGCCACCGCGTCGGACGGCGTGACGGAAGCGCCGTCGCCGGCGGACGCGGCGGGCGGGACGCTTTGCGAGAGGCGGTCGAGCTCGGCCGGATCGAGGGCGACGGGGGCGTCCGGGGGCAGGCCGAGCGCAACCTTGAAGGCGTCGCCCGCGCGCGCGAAGGACTGGCGGGCGGCGATCACGCGGGTGCCGGCGCTGAGCTCGTCCTGGCGGGACTGGTCGACCTCGATTTCGGGCACGCGCCCGGCGTCGGCGAGCGCCCGGGCCCGGGCGGTGGCCGCGCGCAGGCGTTCGAGGTTTTCCTCGGCGTTGCGGACCTGGTCGCGCGCACGCAGCACGGCGAGGTATTCGGACGCGATATCGACCGCGAAGGAGCGCTTGAATTCCTCGAAGGCATAGACGGCGTACACCACGTCGCGTTCGGCCTGGGTCAGCGGTTCGCGCACGATGGCGCGGCCGCGGCCGCGCAGGAGCGGAATGGAGATGGACGCGTCGGCGAGAACGCCCAGGGAGGATGCCTCCTCGCCGGAAAGCAGGCGGGCGAAATCGAGGCCGAGTTCGAGAGTGGCGTCGGGGCCCGCGGCAAACCGCCGCGTGGTTTCGGCGGCCGCGCTCTGGACGGTTCCGTCCGTATCCGTTCCACGGTCCGAGGAAAACAGGCTGCTCAGCCGGGCGCCGAACCGGGTCCGGAATTCATGGCGTTCGAGGTCGAGGGCAAGGGCGGTCCGGTAAAGGGTCTCCTTGCGGCCCTGGTAGGTGCGGCTGTTGCGCGCGGCGACCTGCAGGGCGTCGAGCAGGGTCAGCGGCGGAAGGGCCGCGGGGGCCTGGGTCGGCGCGGGCGCGGGGCGGGCGGCGCGGACGAGGCGGGCGCGCAGCGTATTGGTCGCGGGCGCGATGGTGAACGGTTCGGTCCGGCCCAGCGCGGTCTGCTGGGCCGCATCGATCGCCGCGGCGGCGCGCGCGTCGGCTTCGCGGCGGTAGGCCTCGGGCGAGCGGCAGGCGGGGAGCAGGGCGAGAAGAAGCAGGGCGGCCGCGGCGGCGCGGCCGGCAGAAACGGGACGGCGCCCTCGCTGTCGGTGACCATGTTGCATAACCGTGTTCTCTCCCGGGTCCGTGCCTGGGGAGGGATTCGAACCCTCACGCCCTTGCGGGCAAGGGATTTTAAGTCCCTTGTGTCTGCCGTTCCACCACCC
>JAFGIZ010000083.1 GCA_016929365.1 Lentisphaerota bacterium | reverse complement strand
TGAATCAGCGTGACATCGGTGTCTTTCTGGGCATGGGGACAGGATCGGCAGTCTGCCGCCGGCTCGGGCGTCTGCGCGAGCGGCTGAGAGATGACGCAGAACTGAATGAACAAATGGATCGCCTTGCGTGTACTATCGAGGCCGTGCTTCTTCCGTCATCCGTCACCAAAACATCAATTATCAAGGGTTGACCCCGGCGCGGAAAAGTGCAACCACTGGTTGCACAAATCGGGTGGAGCCACAACCTGGTCATCATGCAGCGGTGCAAGGACCCGCAGGAGCGGGAATTCTACATCCGCACGACCCGCAAGTTCGGCTGGACCAAGGCCGTGCTGATTCACCAGATCGAGAACCAGAGCTACGAGAAGACACTCCTTGGCCAGACCAACTTCGACAAGGCCCTCACGCCGCAACTCCGGGCCCAGGCCAAGCTGGCGGTGAAGGACGAGTACACGTTTGATTTTCTGGAGCTGGGCGAGCAGCACGCCGAGCGGGAGCTGGAACGCGCCCTGGTCGGTCGTATCGAACATTTCCTCCGCGAAATGGGAGGCCTGTTCGCGTTCGTCGGTAGCCAGTTTCGGCTGGAGGTGGACGGCAAGGAGTATTTCATCGACCTGTTGCTCTATCACCGACGGCTCCGAAGCCTCGTCGCCATCGAGTTGAAGATCGGCGAGTTCGAGCCCGAGTTCGTCGGCAAGATGCAGTTCTACCTCACCGCGCTGGACAAGCAGGTCCGCGAGAAGGGGGAGAACCGCTCCATCGGCATCATCCTCTGCAAAGAGAAGAACCGGACGGTGGTCGAATACGCCCTGTACGAGGCGAGCAAACCGATTGGCGTTGCCACCTACCGCATCGTCAAGCGCCTGCCCAAGGAACTCAAAGGCGAGCTTCCGACCCCGGGCGAGATCGCCAAGCTGCTGGAGAATGGCGAGTGAAGCAGACGCAACTTCCAGGGAAGCGCCGCATTGGGTGGAAGAAGAAACCTTTGGCCGAAGTCGCCGACTCTTGCTTGGGCAAGATGTTGGACCAGAAGAAGAACAGAGGGGATCTTTTGCCGTACCTTGCCAACGTCAACGTACGATGGGGAGAGTTCGACTTGGAGGACCTCCGACAGATGCGTTTCGAAGCCGGCGAGATAGACCGCTATGGCCTGAAGTACGGCGACATTGTGATGTGCGAAGGGGGTGAGCCGGGGCGTTGTGCAATCTGGAAAGACACTGTGCCGGGCATGATGATCCAGAAGGCACTTCACCGGATTCGTCCACACGATTGCCTCGACTACCGCTTTCTATTCTACTCCTTCCTCCATATTGGGAGAAGCGGTAGGTTCGCCCCCCTGTTCTCGGACGCCTTGGCGTCTTCTGGCACACCCAGGGAAGCGGCAAGTACGCCGAGGATGGCGGTTCCAACTGATGTGAGCAGACACCGCCAATTTCGATTTTCCCGATTTCGCCGCTCGACGCTGCGAAAATCGCGCCAATCAAAATTGGCGGAGGGAGTGGGATTCGAACCCACGGTGCCTTGCGGCACGCCGGTTTTCAAGACCGGTGCTTTCGTCCACTCAGCCATCCCTCCGCGCCGGCGACGGCTCAGGCAACACGCCGGCCGTACTTCCGCAGGCACGCCTGGTAGTGCTTCACGTTTTCCGGCGGCGTCCGTCCGGCCATGCCGCAGCACTGGAAAAAATACCGCGGCTCCCCGCGCACGATCCCGGCGGTCTCTTTCACCATCTGTTCGATCGCTTCCGGGGTGCCCTGGCTGACCACCGCCGCGGGCATGCCTCCCACAATGATCCGGCCCGAAAATGCCTCCACGACGCGCCGCAGATCCGCATGCCCGTCCACGGCGATGCCGTCAAACCCCAGTGCAGCCAGGTCGTCGAGCAGGGGAACCACGTTCCCGTCGCATACGAAAATCGCTTGCTTTCCCGCGTCGTGCAAGAGCGCAATCAGTTCGGCATACCGGTCGTATACATTCGCCCGGTACCAGTCGGGGGGAAACATCGGCCCGGCGGCGTTGCACAGGTCGTCGTGACACCCGATCGCCGGCAGCCCCGGCACGGCCGCCATGGCGGCAAGGTCCCGCCGCGTCAACGCGTAAAACTGATCCAGGATCGCCCGGAAACGATCCGGGTCCAGCATGGCCGCCACCATGAAATGCTCCCAGCCGAAAAGCTCCACGGGCCACATGAACAGCGTGTGATAGTACCACCCCAGTAATAAACAGCTGTCGCCCAGCAAGGCCTGCGTGTCGCGGTAATACGTTTCGAAAAACGCCCGGCGCGACTCGAAGGTGGCAGCGTCGTGTTCGGCGGGATTGAACCGCAGCACGCTCTCGGGTGAATCCACGGGATACTGCTGCATCACCAGCGTGGGCGCCATGCCCCAGAAAGAGGCGCGGCAGCCCATCCCGAGCGCATCGTACATCGAGCGGTACGGTTTGGGCGTGTCGCGCCTGTAGGCTCGCCGGTAGGGGGCCGTGTCCCCGCCTTCCCCGTAGTCCGCTTCGTCAAAATAGCGCACCAGGGGAAAATTCCACTCCGCAATGCCGCCCGGCAGATAGTGCGTCATATCGATGTCGAAATGCTTGAACAGGTCCGCCGAGGTCCGGGCCGTGTCCTCCCAGATATCATAGGGCAGGAGCGTTTCCGCCAGGGCCGGGTTGTCGGGGAAATCCCACTGCGGAATCCGGTCGGTCGGCTTCCCGTTGAGGGCGTCGCAGGCGCGTTGTCGGCTCATCTCACTCCCGCCAGAGGTGCGGTATCCTTGCGGCAGACCGTAGCAGAGCGCCCGGCCGGGTCAAGCGCCAAGGCGCGCCGCGTCCAGAAATCGCCATGCAGAGCTTCTCCCCGTCTCCTGTACAAACACGGGTCGTGACACAGCCACGGTTCCTGGGCGGCCGTCGTCTTGACCCCGGGGCCGGGGTTCTCGTAGGCTCAGGTCACGTGGCCTTGCAGGCGCTCATGCGCAGGGATCATGCCCGGGCCGCGGCGCGGCTCGGAAAGGAGGAATGCCCGATGTCACGCTCGATTCGCCGTTTTCTCGGGGTCGTTGCCATGGCCATGGCAGCGGCAGGTGCGGACCTGCGGGCTCAGGACGCCGGCCTGACACTGGCCGCCGGCGGGACGTCGGACTATACGATCGTCATACCAGAACCAGCTTCTCCCTCGCAGGTTTATGCAGCCGAAGAACTTCGGGATTTTACCAGGCAGATGACCGGAGCCGTTCTGCCCATCGTGACCGACGCACGGGACCTGCCCCCGAAAGCGATCTGCCTGGGGGTCACGCGTCACACCGAGCGGGTCCTCGGACGCCGGGTTGACCTGGAACGGCTTGGGGACGACGGGTTCGTCCTTGCGACCCGTTCGCCCCACCTGATCCTGGCGGGCAGCGACGTCCGCGGTACCCTCTACGCGGTCTACGAGCTGCTCGAGCGCTACGGCGGGTGCCGTTGGTACGCGTCCTGGTACAGCGTCATTCCGACCCGCGAGCCGTGGCGCATACCGGCCGTGGACGACACCCAGATCCCGGCGTTCGTCATGCGCGAGCCATTCTGGTTTGACATGTTCAAGGGAGACTTCGCGGCCCGGTGCCGAGCCAACGGCAACCGCATGCTGCTGGAAGAACGTCACGGAGGCAAAATCCGGTTCGGGGCCGGGCTCTTCGTGCACACCTTCAACCGCCTGATGCCGCCCGGTGAGTTTTTTGCCGAACACCCCGAGTACTACAGCGAGATCAACGGCACCCGCAGGGCCGATCACGCGCAGCTTTGCCTGACAAACCCCGATGTGATCCGCATCTGTACCGAGCGCCTGCTCGAGCGCATCCGCAGCGATCCAACGGCCAAGCTGTTCAGCCTCAGTCAGAACGACTGGGGCAACCACTGTCAGTGTCCATCCTGCCGGGAGATCGACGAACGCGAGGGGAGCCCGGCGGGCAGCCTCCTGCATTTCGTCAACCAGGTTGCCGAAGCCGTCGAACGCGAATTCCCGGAGGTCTGGATCGAAACCCTGGCCTATCAGTACACGCGCCATCCGCCCAGGACCATCCGCCCGAGACACAACGTCGTCGTGCGCCTCTGCACCATCGAGTGCGACTTCTCGCTGCCCCTTGACATCAGTCCCTATGACCAGAATGTCCGGTTCGTCGAAGACATCCGAGGCTGGAGTGCAATCACCGGCAAACTGTTTATCTGGGACTACACCACCAACTTCAGGCACTACATCGGCCCGCACCCCAACTTCAACTGCCTTCAGGGAAACGTGCGCTTCTTCCGCGACAATCAGGTCGTCGGCCTCTTCGAACAGGGCGCCTACCAGGGGCGCCATGCCGAGTTCGCCGAGGTCCGTGCCTGGATCCTCGCCAAACTGCTGTGGGATCCCGACCGGGACATCGAGGCTCTTTACCAGGACGTATTCTCCGGCTACTACGGCCCCGCCGCCCCGCTCATCCGGGAGTACTTCGACCGCCTCCAGGAGCTGTCACGGCCGCCGGAGCGCACGCTGCGTATCGGGTCCCCCCCCACCCAGGAATGGTACACCGACGAGTTCTTCGAGTGGGGCCACGAAAAGTGGCGCGCGGCCGAACGCCTGGTAGCCCACGACCCCGCATTGAGCTACAACGTGCGCATGGGGGCCATCCCCGTACTCTACGCAAAACTCGCGCGCTGGCCCCGCATGACCATCGGCCACGAATACCGGGACGGGCGCTTCGCGGCAACGGGTGTGGATCCCGGCTACGCTGCGTTGGCCGCCGATCTCCTGGCCCGCATCGACGAAGCCGGCGACCTGCGCGTGGCCGAAAACATGGACGTCCACCGACACTTCCTGACCACCCTTCGTTCCCGCACCCGGGGAATCCCGACCCTCGGCCTGACGGCGAAGGGCGTGTTGGCGGAAGTGAGCCCGGAGATGGGAGGCACGGTCTGCCTGCTTGCGGCCGAGAACAGGGAAAACGTGCTCGCGCCGTCCGGCGGACTCACTTGCATTGACGCACCCCGCGACCTCTTGCCGGGCGAGCCTCTCGTCTATGCCCCATCGCAGAAGACGGATGCCGGCGTGCGGGTGGCCTACACGCACCGGCACCGCTACACGGTCGAACGCACCGTGTCGCTGGAGCCGAACCGGATGCGGCTCGCGAGCACCTTCGTCAGCCACCAGACCGATCCCCGGACCCTGGCGCCTGCCATCATTGCTGCCCTCGACCTCGGCAATTCCTCGGCCGTCGCCATCCGCGCGGGAGACGAGACGGCATGGAAAACGGTGGTAGTCCCTGCCGACGAGATTCTCCGCTTTGTTGACATTCCGGGCGCCGGGCTGGGCGGCGAGCTCCTCACATTGGCCTCCCCGGTCACGGGCCGGGGCCTGGCGCTTCACCTCCCGAACCGGCCCATCGAACGGGTCGGGCTGCTCTGTGAACCCCGCCTGGGCCGCATCCGCGTCATCGTCCGTCTCGAGCCCGGAGAACTGCCCGGGAACGGCTCCCTGGCCCTGGACACCGCGGCCGTCCCGCTCTACGAGGTGCCCGGTCTGCCGAATGTCGAGGTGCCGGGAACGCACAGCGCTGCGCGTTTCATCGTCGAAGACGGCTTCCTGCCGATCGGGCGGCGCGGCGAATGGGGAGACCACGTCCGCGATCCCAAGGCCGCTGACGGCGCTGCACTCAAGCTCTACAACTCTCACTACGAGTGGTGCATGCAATGGCGTTTCGATCCGGCCTGGTTCGATCCCGAGACGCCCTACACGGTCCGCCTGCGCCTCCGCGTGGAGAAGGGACAACGGGACGGCGAGGCCTTCTGGGCCGGCGTCTACGATACCGCCCGCAGGAAAGGCTACGGCCGGATCGCCCCGCGAACCGACGCCGTCGACGACGGGTACCAGTGGTACGACGTGGCCACGTGGGTCCCGGAGGCAGAGCAATACATCTGGGCCGGACCCGGACGGTTCGACAAGGGAGCCGGCGAAGCATCCGCCATCGAAGCGGTCTATATCGACTGCATCGAACTGGTGCGTCAACCCGACTGACGCAGAACCGAACCCACAGCGCTCGAACCCGGACCCCCGGGCGTCGCGCACGCCGCGTCCTTGAGCGGCTTATTGCGGTACCGTGCCCGTTATCCGCGAGGCGTTCGGGCGCACCCACTTGATCAGCAGCGGGTAATCGCGCACCTCGACGGGCAGGCTGATCACGCCGTCGGCGAGCTCGGCTTCGAGGGGGCGGGGTTGGAGGCGGCCGGGACTTTCCGGATTGATCAGGGCCGGGTTGTCCGCCTGCTGCTTCGCCAGGCGCGGGTTCGGCATCGCCATCAGGTCGATCTCGAGCGGGGCGATCCAACCGGGGTCGCGCAATACGAGCGTGGCCTGGCGGCGCACGTGCACGTTCCGCGACGGTTCGGCCGACCAGAAGAAGACCAGCAGCTCGTCGAACCCGGCGTGCGACTTCGTATAGGTTTGCACGTAGAGCCCTTCCATCCCGCCGGGCGTCAGGGCGGCGGCATCGGCTTCGGTCCGGATCAGCTTCGCCGTCCCGGTTTCAGGCGGGATCTCGAGCTCAAGGCCGATGTCGACCGCGTCGTGGCGCGCATACGTGCCGTCGAGCACAGCCATCAGGTTCTGGGCCGCGTAGTAAGCAGGCTTCTTGTCCATGTCGCGCGTTACCATGTTGAACGCCGCCTGGAACTCGTAATGCTGCCACGGGAGGTCGCGGTAGAGAATAAACCGCGTGCGCGGGTTGACGCCCAGCCAACGGTCCATCAGGCAGCGCCGTAACTCGTACTTGGCTTCCACCACCCAGGTGAGGGCCTGTTCGCCCGCGGCGGTGATGTCCGTGGACAGGCCGTCCTCGGTCACGGCAAGCGGGATGTCCTCGCCGCCGTTGTGTTTGCGGATGTATTGTTTCAGATCGCCGACCTGGTGATAATAGGAAGCCCACCGGTCGAAGAACTGGCTGGCATGCTCGGGAATGTTGGCCGCCGTCCAGGGCATGCGGTACGGGTGATAGGTGAACTGATCGATGTGCTTGTTCAGCCCCGCCTCGAACGCCAGCCGCAGCCAGGGGTAGGGGTCCTCGTCCAGGCACTGCAGCATGGACACCGCCGGCCCCGAGTACATTGCGTCGGGCTGAATGTCGCGAAGGATATCTTCGACCAGGCGCAGCCAGGCTACGTAGACCTCCGGCGGCGTGTGGGGCCGGGTGTGTTCGGGATCCGGCATGTTCGGTTCGTTGTGGTACTGCCAGTGCCGGCAGTAGGGGCTCAGGGCCCGGACGACGGGCGCCAGGAAGGCGCGCGCACGGGCTTCGTCGTCCGCCGTGGGCGGCGCCTTTGGGCCCGCTCTCCAGTGCGGCACGTCGATGCGGATCAGCAGGTTCACGCCGTGGGCCTGGAGCAAGGCGGCGTACTGCACCATGGGCGGAACGAGCTCCCGGAGGGCGCCCGGGATCTCCCCGGTCGGGACGTCCTTCACGTCGTACGACGAAATATAATCGACCACCCATTTGTACCCGGCCTCGACAATGGCCTCGACCAGCTCGTCCTGGTACTCGGCGTCGGCGCGGCCCCGCTCGCGCAGCAGCGTGGTATGCACGCCGAAGGCGCTGTGTGGAATCTCGCGGGAGGACCGCGGGGAACCGGTGAGGATCCGGGAACGGATGGCATCGGGCAGCTCGGTAAAGCGCATGACGGGGTCCCCCCGGACCTGTCCGCTGACCGCGGCGGCGAGCGCCAGGAACACGGCCCGCCGGGGGAGGATTTGCGGCCACAGGCTCATGGACGGGCGTGCTCCCCGCCGCGGCGCGGCGGGGCCGTCGTATTCCGCACGACCAGCTCCGGCGGTTCGCGGCGCACGCTGTAGGGCGCGTCCGGACGGGCCCAGCGCGATTCGATGCACGCGTAGATCGTTTCCGCGATGCGCGCCGAGTTCCGGCCGACCATGGTCAGCCGCTCGGTATAACGGGCATCGAGATCCGGCAGGTCGATCGCGACCACGCTGATGTCGCCGGGCACGTCCAGGCCGCGGCCGGCGCAGGCGTCCAGCACGCCCTGGGCCGCGGGGCAATTGGCTGCCACCACGCCGGTAAACGGCGGCAGATCCCGGGCCGCCAGGCGCGCCTCGATCACGGACCGTGTCTGCGCGGCGGCGGCGCTGTAGGAGCCGGCCCCGGCCAGCACGACGCGCTCCGGGCCGCCGGGCAGGCCGCGCCAGGCAAGCTGCCGGAGGAACGAGTCGACCCAGCCCGCCCGGTACTCCATGGTCTCGGCCGCCACCAGCAGAAAATCGCGATGCCCGAGCGCAAGCAGGTGGTCCAGCGCGGCGGGTACGAGTTCATGGAAATCCGTTGAGACCACGTCCACGTCGATCCCGGACACGCGGCTGTCGGCCACGACCACCGCGCGCGACAGCGCGCGCAGCCGTTCGAGCAGCCTGACCGGAAACGGGCCCGCAAAAGACCGCACCACGAACGCGTCGCTGGGCGCCAGGGACGGCACCAGATCGATGGCGTGCTCGATATCGCTGAACCCCATGGCCAGCGTATGCAGGCGGCGGGCGCTGCCCGCCGTCTGCAGCGCGCGCAGAATAACCTCCTCGTGGGGGTTGGGGTTATCGTCGCGCAGAATCGTGACGCGCCGGAGTCCCTGCACGCCGTTCGGCGCGGCCACAAAGGTGCCCCGCCCGACGTGCGCCTCCACCAACCCCTGCTGCGCGAGGTGTTTCAAGGCATGCTGCACCGTTCCGGGGCTCACGCCCAGGCGCCGTGCCGTTTCCCGGATCGGCGGCAGGCGGTCCCCGGCCCGCTTGAGCCGGATTTCCGATTGCAACGCCTCCAGTACCGTCATGAAACGCCCGCTCCGTTCACGCCGCCGCCACGTTTATAAAGCCCACGGTGACTCTGCACACGCAGTCGATACACGCATGATACAATAGGACGCAGTTGGATAACCGGCAAGCCTTAATGACCGTCATGGGGGTCCGTATTTTCCGGTTTTTGCTTTGACACCACTGCCGCCGCGGCGTAAAATAGCATTGTTACAATAGAGTGACATTTGTATCTGCCTTGGGTTATTCCGTGATTCAAGGGGCGGGTACTTTTATGATGGTACTGTCGTTCTGTGAAAAGTAATGAAAGCTGTGTGTGGGTATGTAGGTGTGTGGGTGGCGTCACGCCCACACTCACATACCCACATGCTCACACACTGGGTTGCGGGCGAAGCTAGGATGAGAAGGCCGGTCTCCCGCGTTGGGATTACGAGGAGGATGCGATGAATTCGATATGCCGCTTGCGGGGCATTGCCGTCGTCATACTGATTTCCATGGCCCTGCCCGGGGTTCATGCCGATCTTATCGACGGGCTGGACGCCTACTGGGAATTCGGCGAAACCAACGGTGTATTTGTTGATACGACCGGAAACGGCAATAC
Source organism: Lentisphaerota bacterium (assembly GCA_016929365.1). Taxonomy (GTDB): domain Bacteria; phylum Verrucomicrobiota; class Kiritimatiellia; order UBA8416; family JAFGIZ01; genus JAFGIZ01. The sequence goes on along the minus strand of JAFGIZ010000083.1, from coordinate 12,927 downwards.
CCTTTTGGCGCAGAACGGTCCGTACGGGGACGGGGCCAACGGGATTCTGGGGGGCGGACTGCATTGCGACTTGTTTGGGCCGTATGACCGTGCCTATGCGACCAATGCCGTCGGAAAGTACAACCTCACGAGCGACTCGTTCACGTTGACCCTATGGTTCCGCCCGACTGCGACGCCGGATGATTTTCAGTTTTACGCCGGTTGGTCGCATCACGAAGACAACCTGCGCTGGTCCCTGTGCAATGACCTCGTACGCACGAATATGCGGTTCCGGCTTCAGGGCAAGGGTGCCGTTTTGCATGAGCTTGTGACGACGAGCGGACCTCTGGATGTGCCGCAAGGGGACTGGGTCTTCATGGCGTTAACATACGACGCCGGGGCCTATGCCGAGACAACCAATGTCACCGTGACGCTGTACGCGGACGCACAGGTCGTGGCCCAGGACAACCTCTACCTCGACCCGGACGCCACATGGGGGCCGACGAATCCCGCTGTCCCCTTTTCCGTCGGCGCGCGGCATTTCGATGCCGCCGGCGGTGTAAACGGGGATATCGACGAAGTGGGCCTGTGGCATCGCGTGCTGACGGCGGACGAGCTGGAGCAGCTCTTCAACGCCGGCTTCGCCAACCCGTCCATCGCGTTCGCTTATGCGGAGGAATCGCTGCTGGACGGCCTGGATGCGTACTGGGCCTGCGAAGAGACAAACGGCAGTATCATCGATTCCTCGGACAACGGGCATGATCTGTCCGCTTTCGATGATCCCTACGGCAACGGCAGCAACGGCCTGCTGGGCGGCGGGTTGGATTGCGACCCGGCGGGAACGGATGACTTTGCGTACGGTACGGACAATGTGGGCAAATACAATCTCACCAACGATTCGTTCACCGTTGCCTTGTGGTACCGCCCGGAAGCGGTGCCCACGGCTTTCCAGGTCTTTGCCGGCTGGATCGACAACACTCCGGGCGGCCGCTGGTCGTTCTGCAACGGCGTCACGGACCGCGAGGCGATTCGGTTCCGGCTTCAATGCGTGGGCGGCGGGATCGTCGATTTCGAAACGACGGCTACCCCGCTGGATACCGCGGGTGAATGGGTCTTTCTTACCGCCACGTATGACGCTTCCGCTTATGCCGATACCACCAACGTGACGGTATCGCTCTACGCGGACGGACGTCTTCTGGCTTCCGGCACCACGTATCTCAACCCCGCGCAAACATGGGCGCCGAGTGATACGAATATACCCTTTTCGCTGGCCGGACGGTATGACACCGCGAGCGCCGCCGTTGACGGGGATATCGACGAGGTGGGGCTGTGGAACCGCGTGCTGACGTTCGAGGAAATCGGCCGGCTTTACAACGGCGGCTACGGTTACCGCGCCTTTATCTTCGAGGGACCCGAGAACCTGACGGCGGCGGGCCTGGATGCCTACTGGCCCCTGGACGAAGCCTGGCGCTACGAGGATGCCACCGGCAACGGGAACGACCTGTTGCCGCTGGGCAGTCCGGGTTTCGCGGCCGGGAAAATCCGGCAGGCGCTGGACCTCGACGGTGCGTCGCGGCTGTATGCCGGCAACACCGTCGGCCAGTACTACATCAGCGGCACATGGACGGTGACCGCCTGGGTGAAGCAGGACCGGATCCCGTTCGACTATACGGACTTCAAGTGGTACCTGGGCTGGGAGAGCGGCCCGGGCAGCGGCCAGGGCCTGGGCTGGTCCCTGCGCGATGCGGGCAACAACTGGTCGCGCGATGACCTGCGCTTCATTTGGCTCGGAACCGGCGACCTCCTGACACGGCGGAATTTCGTACTGGGCACAACCAACTGGCTCTTCCTGGCCAACACCCTGGACGGCCGGGGGTACCGGGGCATTTTTAGCGTCGATACCGTTCTCTGCAAGACCTACGTAAACGGGGCGCAAGTTGACGCCCGGGAAATCATCATCTACGAGAACGAAAACAACAACCGACCGACCGACGGGACGCCGTTTTCAATCGGCGCGCGCGGCAACGACGGCGCTGGGGCCATCGACGGCCGGTTCGACGAGGTGGGCCTCTGGAGCCGTGTGTTGAGCGCCCAGGAAATCTGGCAGCTCTACAACAACGGGGAAGGCTACCGCGAGTTCATTGTTTCGAACCGGGGCAGTTTGATCATGCTGCGGTAGGCCCGTTGTCCGTGGGCGGGGGAAAACACGCATTATGAGAGACTTCAAGGGCATGGAACACCTGTTTGACGAGGCGTACAGCCGGCGGACCGATCACCGCTTTCACGCCATGGGGTGTTTCCTGGACAAGGACTGGCTCGCGCTGACCGAGGGCATGAACGCCCAGTACAAGGTCATCGGGTCGCAACAGCCGTGGTGGACGATGACCGACCGGGTCTGGATCGTGTGCCTGTACAAGGCGGGTATTCTCGAGAAAGCAAAAGCGGCGAAGATCCTCAAGGCGCTCGACCAGGTCGCCATGGACTCCGGAGGCGCTTCCGGCGAGGAGCGCATTGCGCCGCTGCTGGAGGAAGGCATGGACCTGGCCAGCGCGGTGAACTACGGGCGCACGCTGCAGGAGCCGATGTCGCGCCTGAAGATGCGCGACAAGCTGCTCGACGTGATCGACGACGTGCTGCACCTGATCGAGACCTTCCAGCGTGTCGCCGGCGAGAACCTCGACACGGTGATGGTGGGCTACACGCACCTCAACCACGGCCAGCCGATGACCTTCGCGCACTACCTGAACGGCATGCATGACGGGATCTACCGCGGGCTGCTGCAGCTCGAACAGGCTTATGCCTTTACCAACCGCAACACGGGCGGGTGCGGCTCCTGTTCCGGCATTACGTGGGAAGTCGACCGCGCCCTCCAGGCCGAGCTGCTGGGCCTGGACGGGGTCGTCGAGCCGGCGTACGAGGGCGAGGCGGCGCAGGACCATACGATGGCGATCCTGTTTGCCCTGACCAATATCTGCACGCTGCTCAGTCAGAACGCGATGTTCATGAACATCTGGGCCATGGACGAGATCGACATGGTGCGCACGCCGCCCTCGTGGTGCGGCTGCAGCTCGTTCATGCCGCAGAAGTGCGACTCCGGCTCCAACTACGAGCGCACGCGCGTGTACGCCTCCGACGTGATGGGCGAAACGGTGAAGTGCCTCTTCCAGCTCCGCGGCGAGCCCTATGCCGACATGCAGGGCATGTTCCAGTTGCCCGACCGGGCCATGCACGGAATCCTGGCGGCGCGCCACTGCATGCAGTTCTTCGACCACATGTTGCGCAACGCCCTGATCCGGAAGGACCGCATGTTGCAGATCGCCCGCGCCGGCTATAGCTGCGCCACGGAAGTGGCGACGCATCTTATTCGCGAGAAGGGCTACGGCGGCCGGCTGGCGCACAGCATCGTGGCCACCATGGTTCGCCAGGCGCGGGTGAAGGGTCTGAAGGCCTACGAATGCACCGGCCGGATGCTCGACGAAGCGGCCGGGTACCTGAGCGTGCCCGCGCCGGGGCTCGACGATCAGACGCTGCGGCGCCTGCTCGATCCCGAGGAATTCGTCCAAACCCATACGCACACCGGCGGCACGGCGCCCTCCGAGAATAAACGCCTGCTCGACGCGCGCCGGCAAACGCTGGCGGAAGCCCGCGAGCGCCACGCCGCGCGCCGGAAACAGGTGGATGACGCCGCGGCCCGGCTCAAGCGGGAAATCGCCGCCATCTGCGGTTGAGGCGGGCGGGAGCAGACGGCCGGTGATTCCGGTCAGCTGAACATGCGCCAGATATGGGGGCCGAAGGTGTAGGGCCGGCCGTGATAGCGCCCGGCGCGGCGGAGTATCTCGTGCAGCGCGGCGCGCAGATCGGCCGGCACGTCGTCCAGGGTCATGCCGGCGCCCTGGTCATCCAGCTCGTCGGGATCGGCGGCGAGGTCAAACAGCTCGACGCGTTGCGAGTCGTAGTAGTAATTGACCTTGAGGCCGCCCCGGCGCGCCATCACGTGGAGCCCGTGGACTCCCGACTCACTGAGAATCACGCGGCTGTCGGATAGCGCGCCGTCCTCCCGCAACGCCGGCAGCAGGCTGCGCGCGTCGCCGAAGTCGCTCTCGCCGTAAACCGGCCGGCCGGTCCCGTCCTCGATGTAGGGTTGCGTCAGCCGGCAATCGTCCAGCAGGGTCGGCAGGAGGTCGATATGGCTGACCATCTGCGGCACCGCGCGGCCCGCGGCCACGCCCGGACCCTTGAAAATGAAGGGCACCTTGGCCGAGCAGTCATAGAAGAAGCTTTTTTGCATGAACCCGTGGTCGCCCATATGCTCGCCGTGGTCGGACGAAAACACGATCAGCGTATTGTCGGCGATGCCCAGGGCCTCCAGCTCGGCCAGTACGCGCCCGATCTGCTCGTCGAGCAGCGTGACGTTGCCGAGATAGCGCGCCCGGAACTTGCGGATGTCTTCCTCGCTGAGCACGTCCCAGTGCGATTTATACCAGACTTTTTCCTTACAGTAGCCCCCCGTCTCGTTCTCGCCCCGCACGGGCGGCGGGAGGTCGTCCGGATCGTACAGCGAGTTGTAGGGCGCGGGCGGATCGCAGGGCGAGTGCGGCTTGATGTAGGACAGCCACATGAAAAACGGCTCGTTGCCCAGGGGCGTACAGTCGCGTCGCGCCCTGATGCGCCGCAGCTCGCCGATCGCCTCGTTGCTGGTGTACACCGTGACGTAATCCTCCAGCGGGAGATGGGACTCCTCGAGCCGCATTTCGTAATGAATTCCGGCGTCCGAATGGGGCGTGCCGTCGTTCCCCGGCCGGTCCGGGCGGTGCACCGCAAGGCCCCTGGCGGCAAGGTAACGCGGGTAGTCCAGGCCGTTGTCGGCCATGCGCTTGTCAAACCCGCGGTGGGCGGCCGCGGGATTGAAGTGCATCTTGCCGCAGGCCACGGTGTAGTACCCGTTGCGGCCGAGCGCGCGCGGAATGGTGTCAAGCGCCTCGCCCCAGCCCTGGTCGTTGTAGTAAACCCCCGTGTCGCAGCAGTACTTGCCGGTCATGATCGACGCGCGGGCCGGAACGCAGAGCGGGTTGGAGCAGTAGGCATTCTCGAACCGGGTGCCTTCCGCGGCGAGGCGGTCGATCACGGGCGTGCGCACCGGGAACACGCCCATGTGCCCGAGCGCGTCGTAGCGGAGCTGGTCCGCCGTGATGAACAGGATGTTCTTCATAGCCGCCCCCTGAATAAACCACGCTTCGGCAGCGGTCACAAGCCCATTCGCGTGCGGCCAGGCCGGCCGGGGCCGGCGTTCCCGCAAGCCGCTTGGTTGACAGCGCAGGCGGGATGTGACACCGTACGGTTTTTTCTGAGTGAAAACCGCGCCGCGGTGCAAGGGAAAGCGTTTACAATGCCTGATGACCGTCCGAACATTCTGTTTATCATGTCCGACGACCATGCCGCGCACGCGATGAGCTGCTACGGCAGCCGGATCAACCGCACCCCCAACCTGGACCGCATCGCGGACGGCGGCATGCGCTTCAACCACTGCTACTGCACCAACTCGATCTGCACCCCCAGCCGCGCCGCCATCCTGGCCGGCACGTACAACCACGTCAACGGCGTGACGACCCTGGCGACGCCCATGGACAACAGCCTGCCCACGTTCCCGAAGATGTTGCGGGAAGCCGGCTACCGGACCGCGCTTTTCGGCAAGTGGCACCTCGGCCAGGGCGCGGCGCATTGTCCCACCGGTTTCGACGACTGGGCCGTCCTGCCCGGCCAGGGTTACTATCATAATCCCACGTTCATCTTCAAGGGTCCGGACGGCGGCACGCGCCGCACGGTGCCCGGGTACGTCACCGATATCATCACGGACATGTGCCTGGACTGGCTGCGGCATTCGCGCGACCCGGACACGCCGTTCTGCCTGTGCTACCATCACAAGGCGCCGCACCGGCCGTGGTACCCCGACGAGAAACACGCCCATCTCTTCCTCAACGAAACCGTCCCCGAGCCGGACACGCTGCTGGACGATTATGCCGACCGGGCCGCGGCGGCCGGAGCGGCCGCCATGCGCGTGGGGGTGGATATGACCCCCACCGACCTCAAGTGCGAGATGCCGGACGCCATGGACGAAGCCGACCGGCGCCGCTGGGGCTACCAGCGCTACATCAAGGACTACCTGCGCGTCGTGCAGAGCGTGGACGACAACGTGGGGCGCATCCTCGATTTCCTGGACGCGCAGGGCCTGGCCGACAATACGCTCGTCATCTATACTTCGGACCAGGGTTTCTTCCTGGGCGACCACGGCTGGTACGACAAGCGGTTCATGTACGAAGAATCGCTCAAGATGCCCTTCATCCTGCGCTACCCGCGCGAGGTGCAGGCCGGATCGGTCAACAACGACATCGTGCTGAACGTCGACTTCCCGGCGCTGTTCCTGGATCTGGCCGGCGTGCCGATTCCCGGCCATTTCCAGGGGCGGAGCTTTTGGCCCCTGCTGCAGGGCAGCACCCCGCCGGACTGGCGGCAGGCCATGTATTACCGCTACTGGATGAACCAGACCGACCACAACGTCGGCGCCCATTACGGCATCCGCACGCACGCCCACAAGCTGATCTATTATTACTACGACGGCTGCGGCCAGCGCGGCACCGACGGACGCCACTGCGGGGGCACGCGCCCGGTGCCGTCCCTGGCGGACCTGGAGCCGGAGTGGGAGCTGTTCGACCTCGAAAAGGACCCGTACGAGCTCAAGAACGTCGTCAACGACCCCGCCTATGCGGGTGTCGCCGCGGAGTTGAAGGACGCCCTGCACCGCCTCCAGGCCGACGTGGGCGACACCCGCTACGCCAGGGACGCCGACTAGAAAGACCCGCATGACGCCCCGCGAAAGCATGATGGCCGCGCTGAACCGGGAGCCGCCCCGCGGGCACGTGCCGCATTTCGAGCTGGCGTTCTTTCTCACGATGGAGGCGTTCGGGCGCATCCACGTGCGGCACCGGGCGTACCACCAGTGGGACCAGATGTCGGAGCACGAACGCGAGCTGCACCGCCGCGACGTAGCCGACCTGTGGGTGGCCACGGTGCGCCGTTTCGACCTGGCCGGTTTGCTGTTCTACGGGCCGCAGGGATTTACGGACGACGACGTGCGCCGTTCGCTGGAGCATATCCGGACCCTGTCGGGCCTGGAACGCTTCGTCGCCATGCACGGGGACGCGACCTTCTCGCTGCCCAGCGGCGAGACCATGATGGAGTTCGTCTCGCGCCTGGCCGAGGATCCCGCGGGGTTGAAAGACGAGGCCCAGCGCCGCGTGGACGCCGCCCTGGAGCGGGGCCGCGCGATTCAGGGCTGGGGCACCCTGGACGGGTTTGCCCTGTGCGCGGATTACTGTTTCAACGACAACCCGTTCCTCTCGCCGGCCATGTTCGACGAGTTCATCACGCCCTACCTCGTGCAGCTCGTCGCCGGCTACCGGGAGCTGGGGTTCTACGTAATCAAGCATACCGACGGCAACATCATGCCCATTCTCGACGCGCTCGTGTCCGCCAATCCCCACGCCCTGCACAGCATCGATCCGCAGGGCGGGGTGGACCTGGCGGAGGTCAAGGCGCGCGTGGGCGACCGGGTGTGCCTGATCGGCAACGTGAATTGCGCGCTGCTGCAGACCGGCACCGACGCGCAGGTGGTCGAAGACGTCCGCCGCGCCCTGCGCCAGGGCATGCCGGGCGGCGGCTATATCTTCGGCACCAGCAACTGCATTTACACGGGCATGCCGCTCGCGCGGTACGAGCTGATGCTCAAGACCTGGCGCGAGGAAGGCGTCTACCGCTGAGCCGCCCCGTGCCGGGGCCCGCCCGCCGCGCCGCGCGGCCGGGCCGCTAAACCCGCTCGAACCCGAGCAGCGTGTGCGCAAGGGTGTCCAGCCGTGTCAGGTCCGGCGGACGCGGGCCGACGGCGTAATGGTGGTGCAGGCACGCGCGGGCGAACGCCTTCGCGTCCGGCAGGCGCACGAACCAGCGGCCGCGGTACCAGCCGTACCGGTCGCCGGTCCCGAGCGCGTCCGCTTCGCCCGGCACCCAGTGCAGGGCGTTGCCGTCGGCGTCGAGGCGCGCCAGGACAACCGGCCCGAGGCGGGGCGTGGCCGCAATCATGCTCTGCCCCGGCCAGGAGGGAACCGCCTCGCGCACCGTGTAGCGCGCTTCGGTCATCATGCCGGGCGGCAGGACGCCGGACGTGCTGAAGTGCGCGAGCGTGATGTGGTTGTCGGCGAAGCATTGCCGGCAGTCTTCCAGTTCCATTTCGTGCGTATAGTCCTTCGCGTCGTCCAGCGCGCTGAGGCGGTCGCGGTAGGCGAAATACACGTTGCTCATAGTCGGGTGCGCTCCGGTGCCCGCGTACAACAGCAGCTCGGAAGCCAGCACGCCGGCATCGCCTTCTTCGGCGGCGAGGAACCCGTCCCGGACCAGCGGGCCGTACGCCGCGTTGGGCATAACCCGCGGCTCGTCCCGGAGCAGGAAGCCCGCGATATCGGCCACGGAAATGCCCGCCGCGCCGGTTTCCTCGAGCATGGCCCGCATGGCCAGGTAGAGGCGCGCCACGCGCAGCATGTGGGCGCGGTCCATCTCGCCGGGCCCGTCCAGAATCTCCGCTTCCCAGCGCGCCAGCTCGGCATCGGCGGCCGGGTCGCTCACACCGTCGGCGCGTTCGGCCATTTCATCCGTCGCACGGATGTCCATGGCGACGCCCGTCCGCCCGGTAAAGCCCGCCGCGAAGGTTGCCGTCTGTTCCGCGACGAACACGTTATCCGGCGCCAGCACGGTCAGCAGCCGCGTCTCGCGCAGCGCCTTGCGGGCCCGCACCGCGGCCAGGGCGGCCTGTGCTTCCTCGGGCGTATCGGCCGGCAGGACCGTGCCCCCCGCGCGTGTCACGGCCCGGCAGAATTCGGCCACGTAGGGATGAAAGCCGCCGTACGGCGTCACCGGCATGACCGGCACGCCGGCTGCGCCCAGCTCCGCCGCGAAAGGGTTCGACCCGCACAGGCCCGTGGCGAGCACGAGGTCCGCCCGCGCCGGGTTCAACGGCCCGTCGTCCGGCGCCGCGAGCACCGTGTCGGCGGACGCGACAAGGGTCTTCAGAACGCCGTCGGCGTTCAATTCGGGGAACGCGCCTTTCGGCGTGATTACGAGAATCTGTAACGGCGCATCAAAACACGGACCCTGCGTTGGCATTCGGCAACCTCCTTTTACTACTCCCAACCATAGTAGCCGCGGCCGCGCCGATGCAAGGGCGAACGCGCGCGCAGCGCTTCGGAGGGCCGACCGCCGTGGCGGCCGTTTCGCGCCCCCGGAGGTGAGCCGAATAGGGGGTTCACAAGGCGCGCGCGGTGTGCTACCGTCTGGGCTCCCGGATGAGATGGAGTTATGCGTAGCACCTGGTTTCTGATGCCGCTTCTGCTGTTCTGCGCCGCGGCCGCAACGGCCGGCACCGGCGCGGCGGCCGGATGGGAAGCGCTCGGCTACATGGATTTCAAGGACGCCCGCGACGCGTTCGAAACCGCCCGCGGCGAGGCGGCGCCGGGTTCGCAGGCCTGGCGGGAGGCCACCCTGGGCCTGGCCTTCAGCCTGCACCAGCGCCAGCCGGACGAGCGCGGAGACAAGGAGCGGGCCGGACAGCTCTTCGGCGAATTAACTGACGCGGTCCCCGAAACGCGGGCCGCGGCCTTTGCCCTGCTCATGCTGGGGCGCCTGGCCGACCTGGTCGATTACGTTGGCGACACGCCGGATCATGCCGCCGCGCGCGGTTACTATAACCGGCTCATCGAGGCGTTCCCGGAGCTGCCCCTTATCCACCTGGCCGCGCTCTACCGGGCCGAAGCGGGGATTACCACGATGCAGCCGGCGACGGTCCGCGACGCCGTGACCGAGCTGCGCGCCTGGCTCGACGCCTACCCCGACAACCCGTTCGCGGCGCACCACTGGATGCTGATCGGCCATGCCTTGAGATATCCCCTCGAAGATCCCGCGGCGGCAGCGGACGCTTTCGTACAGGCCGCCCGCGCCGGGCTGCCGCCCAACACGAAACTGGACGCATTCTACTGGCGGCTGGCCAACCTGGCCGAACAGGGCGGTCAGGCTGCACTGGCTATGCGCTATTACACCCGCATCATACAGGAAGTCCAGCGCACGCCGTTTGCGTACGAATCGCAGGAGCGCATTCGCGCCCTGGGCGGGGAGCCCCCTGACCTGATCGACCCCTTTGCGCCGGGAGCGGAACCATGAAGCTGCGCGAGATCGTAAAGGCTTATCTCGGCGCCGCGATTATCGTGGCGGCCATGATCTTTGCGGTCGTGCGCGTGGCCTACAACCAGTTGACCTACGAGGCGGCGGACGTGACGACCCTGCGCATGTGCCACTGGCAGCTCGAAGCCGGGTTCCGCGACGCGCTCGACACGCTGATCAAGGAATACGAAACCCTGTACCGCGAGCGCCACGGCAAGACGGTACGCATTATCCAGATGCCGATCGGCGAACGGGGCTACCAGCAGTTCATGAACACCTCCCTGATCGGCGGTACCGCGCCCGACATTATCGAAAAAGGGCATTCCAGCATGGCCAATGACCCCAGCTACGTGGCCCGCTTCTTCCGGCCCTTGGGGAACTACGCCGACGAGCCCAACCCCTACAACACGGGAACTCCGCTGGAAGGGGTGCCCTGGCGCGAAACGTTTGTAGACGGGATGCAGAACGCGTACGACCCGCAGCTGCTGGACTACTATTTTATCCCGTTTTCCATGTTTGCGATCCGGATCTATTACAACCGCGACCTCTACCGGGAATTAACCGGCCGGACCGAGCCGCCCGCTACGTTCTCCGAGTTTATAAAGGCCTGCGACGCGATCAAAGCCGCGGCGGCCGAACGCGGCGAACCGATCGTGCCGATCGCCGGCAGCAAGTACCAGGGCAATGTCTTTCGCGGCCGGTACGAACGCCCGTTTCTGTTCGATACGATTCGCGAACTCGACGACAACCTCGACGGCGAAGCGTCGAACCTGGAAACCTGGCGCGGGTACCGGGCGGAAACATGGCATTTCGACTCGCCCCGCATGCTGGCCATGTACCGCTGCCTGCTCGACGTGTCCGAAAATTTCCAGCGCGGCTGGCTGGCGGCGCTGCGGGACGACGCGGTTTTCATGTTCGTCCAGGAGCGCGCGGTCATGTTCGCGTCGGGATCCTGGGACGCCTCGAGTATTCTCACCCAGGTGGGAGACCGTTTTGACGTATCGATTTTCGATTTTCCCATTCCGACCGATCACCCCGAATACGGAAAGTACGTTCCCGGGCCCGTCAGCGAGGGCGACGTGGGCGGCTCGCTGCCCTGGGCTATCTCCAAGCAGACACGCCAGGCCGACCTGGCGATCGACTTCCTGCGTTTCTGCACCACGCGCTTACGGAACGAACGTTTCAACGAGGCGATCACGTGGATCCCCGTTGTGCGCGGCGCCGACATTGCGCCCAAGCTGAAAGCGTTCCGGCCGAGAATCGAGGGCTATTCGGGAAAGATTGTTTTCGACATCAGCACCGAGGCCCAGCTCGTGATGGAGGGCAACCGCTGGCCGCTTTTCTCCGGGCAGATGGCGCCCGAAGAGTACGCTGCCCGGGCCGCCGAAGTGTACGAGCGCACGGGTGTGGCGGGGTACCGCAACCAGCTTGTCAAGGACCGGCGCAACGCGCGTAACGTGGAACGGGTACTGGCCGTCCGCGTCGCGGACTATTACCGGCGGGCGGAAGCGGGCGGTGTTTCGAACGCCGTACCCGAAAAAATTCTGCAGCTCGTTGCTTCAACGCTGTATTTCAACCACAACCTCGCCGCCGACGAGGCGGAGTTCGAAGCGCTTCTGGCCGAAGAGGAATCCACCCCGTGAGTCGCCGAGCCGTCAACCTGCGCAATATTCGCCACACCTGGCTCATTTTTATTCTGCTCCTGCCGACCGTCGGCGGCGTCGCGCTATTCCGGTATGTGCCCGCCATCGAGGCCGTGCGCCATGCCTTTTACAACTGGGACGGCGCCTTTACCGAAGAATATGTGGGATTCGATAACTTCCGTAAACTTCTGGGCAATCTCTCGCTCTGGGGCCCGCTTTTGCTGGGCGCCGCGCTGGCCGGATTCGCGGGGCTCAGCGCCGAAAAGCGGCGCGTTTACCGGATCCTGCACGCGCTGGCGCTCGCGGTCCTGGGCTGGGCGGCCGTGCGCTTCGCGCTGGATGTCCCCCGCCTGCCGGAGACCGCGAACCCCGCCCCGGCCGCCATCCTGCTGGGGCTGGGCCTGCTGTGCTGGCTGCCGGTCTGGTTTCACAAACAAGGGCGGCTCCGCGCCGCCGCACACCTTTTCGCGTTCCTCCTGCCCATCGCGGCCGGCTTTACCTACCTGATCGGCGTCCGCAGCTCCGGCGATCAGCTCATGTGGCGCAGTTTCCGGCTGATCCTGATCCTGATCGCGGCCAACCTGCTCAAGATGTGGCCGAGCATCTTTACGGCCGTTTGCATCCACCGGCTGCGTTCCGAGCGCTGGCAGTACGCGTACCGCGTGCTGTTCGTGGTTCCCATGATTATCCCCATGCTTGTTGCGTTGCTGATCTGGAAGTTCTTCTACGATCCCAACGTCGGTGCGCTGAACACCCTCCTCACGGCGAGCGGCCTGGACAATGTCCTGATCTGGCTCGATAAATGGGTCCTGCACCTCGGTGTCTTCGTGGAGCCGTTCAAGCCGGCCTGGCTGGGCAACCCGGACCTGATTATTCCCGCCCTGGTCTTCTGGGGCTTCCCCTGGGTTGGGGTCGTGGGCGTGCTGATTTACCTTGCGGGCCTGCAGAATATCGGGGACGACGTGTACGAAGCCGCCGACCTGGACGGGATCAGCTGGTGGGGCAAGTTCTGGCGCATCGAGCTGCCGCTGATCATGACGCAGGT